>JADGNM010000362.1 GCA_017883485.1 Methanosarcina sp. | reverse complement strand
TTCAAAACACCAATCATATAACGCTGGACGACCAAAATTCGTTCTAACCTGAGGAATCAAAGCTGAGAATTCCATACAATTTTCGATTTGCTCAAGACCGAGATATAAACGCCCAGTCAGATCTATTTTTTCGCTAAGATCCGTAACCATCACGACCATTTATACCAGTTTCACTATTATCACTTGATTTTTAGCTCTTAGAGCTGAGGGATTGGGAGAGCCTGTATTCGATTATTTTTCCAGATATAACTTTTGAATCCGTCGAAACAAGCTCCAGAACTTTTTCCGCAATATGTTCTGGTTTTAGTTCTGGTCTGTGTCCAAAGAATGACCTGTACATATCCGTGTCTATAGCGCCAGGGCAGACGGAGTAGACTTTTATTTAATCTTCCAGTTCGGAGGCAATGGATTCAGTTATACCATTTACGCCAAATTTTGAGGCACGATATACGGAAAATTCAGGAATACCATGTAATCCCGCTACTGAAGAGATATCGATGATTTTCCCATTCTTGCTATTTTTGAGATGAGGAATTGCATACTTTGTGCAGAGGAAGACGCCTTTTAAGTTCGTGTCCATGGTCTCATTGTATTCCTCTATAGTGGTTTCTTCAAGCCTTTGTTTATGTGCAACACCTGCGTTGTTGATAAGGATATCAAGCCTGCCATATTCATCTATGGTTCTTGAAATCAGATTCTTTACATCATCTTCATTCCGAACATCTGCTTGAATAGCGAGAGCTTTACTACCCGTTGCCTTTAACTTGTCCATTGTCTCTTTTATTTCACTGTCATTCCTTGCTGCAATGATAATGTTCGCTTTTTCCTTTGCCAGAGCGAGGCAAATAGCTCTTCCTATTCCCTTGCTCCCCCCAGTTACAAGGGCTGTTTGTCCTGCTAAATTCATTGTGACCCCTTTTATTCCTCGATTATTATCTGGTAGTTTTTATTAAATTAGGGATATGGATGGATATATTTTTGGAAATTAAGTTTCTGAACAACAGTGTGTTATAATCCGGCTTCGCTTCTGAACATCCAGATTTTCTTTGGATTGCAGGCATACGGCATAATCGGTTTCCAATTAGCATTAGTTTCTTAATTATATTTCTTTTAATATTATATTATTAGAATACTAATCTCCAAGTGATACAATTTGAAATCGAGACTTTCTATTATTTTCCAGCTTATGATTGGTTGTAGTTAATTGTTAGCGGAATCAATGGTAAAGTTTGGCAATTCCAAAGAGGTCAAAGTCTCTAAAAATAATAAATTGTAATGCCGGTATACTCAAAATTTTGCTTAGTGTATAATTAAGGGGGTAGTTAAACATGGACAAAGAACATTCAATGGGAACACGCCCAATGATGCACGCTGGAGCAATGTCTGCTGTTGTGGAACTGATGAGAGAAATGTGGGAACTTCTGTCTGAAGAACAGAAAAAGAAAGTTATGGCAATGAGAATTGATATAATAACACAACTGCTGGAAACCGAAATCAGTAATGAGGAAAGGATGAACGAGGTAAAGAAAAAAGCTATTGCTGATATTCGAAAGGTACAAGAAATGCTGAAATAAAATAAATAAATTCGACAAAGAACAATAGCGAAGTTTGGTTTTGTCCAGGTTTTTACCTGAATTTCAATATCGAATAATGGTCGATTGCTGACATATTAGTACAAGTTATAGGTGAATAACATAGCTGATTCACAAATTTGTTGTGTTGTTATCAATTGTTTCTCTAAGCCATCTTTAAAGAATGTGATAAGGAGAATAGGCATATGTCTAACATTAAAGTAAACGTTAGGTGGATGGATGGCTATTATGAGTCATTCGATTGCATAGAAGTCAGATTTGGTTTAGATCTACTATGGATGATATTGAATGAGAACAAGAACCGACATATCCCACTTCGAAATGTACGTTGGTTTTCAGTTACACCGTTAAGTCGTGAAACGTGATAAAATGAGTATTTTGTAAAGTTTTCAGTTGATAATATGCTTTCCAAAAAATAATAGAATAAATATCACGAATAATTAATCACACAGCATTTTAAATACAACGAGAAGTGCCTGAACATCTGATTTTGTTCCATCAATCTATAACTTTACAGAACCAGGAAATCAAAAAGTTAAAATCCCGTATTTACGGTTGAAAGTCAATTCCTGGATCTTACGGAGGAATTGCTATGGCCAAACGCGTTCTGGAAGTCTATATTACCTCAGGGCACAGTGCCTGTCCCGGCTGCTGTGATATTTATGCTGCAAAATTCATGCTGATGGGTGCAGGCCCGAACTGTATTGTTGTTAACCCAACTGGCTGTCTCGAAATCACAACTTCACCTTATCCATTATCCTCCTGGCAGGTTCCCTGGATTCACTCCCTCTTTGAAAATGCCGCTGCAGTGGCCTCAGGTATTGAAGCTGCCTTAAAAGCTCTTGGCAAAAAGAATGATATCAAGGTTTTAGTAATCGCAGGTGATGGTGCTACTATGGATATCGGGTTCGGGGCTATCTCAGGTGCGTTTGAGCGGGGTCATGACTTTACCTATGTATGTATGGACAACGAAGCTTACATGAATACCGGAGTGCAGCGCAGCAGTGGGACTCCTTACGATGCCAGCACCACGACAAGTCCGTCTGGAAAAGTCTCCTTCGGAAACCCACGCCCAAAAAAGGACATGCCTGCAATTATAGCTGCCCACGGCTCTCCATATGTAGCCACAACTTCAATTGGCTATTCGAGAGATATGATCCGTAAGGTGAAAAAAGCCACAGAAATCATAGGTCCCACCTACATTCATGCTCATGCCCCCTGCACAACAGGTTGGGGCTTTGACACCTCAAAGACTCTGGAAATTGCCAGACTCGCAGTCGAGACTTGCCTATGGCCTATGTACGAAATGGAAAACGGGGAAATCACGGGTCGTGTCCACGAGTTATTGACGATATCTGAAAAATCGGGTATACTCTCAAGGATTAAAAAAGATGAGTTTTAGGCGTAGGGGTCCCGCAGCGCCTTGTTGACTCCGAAGGTCTTGCGCTCCTCGACCCTCTTCCGGTTCTTGTCGATCTTCTCCTTCGCGAGCTTCGTGACGAACTCGAGGCCAGGCTTGACCCGCTCGATGGGCTTCGTCTCAAACATGCCGCAGCGACCGCCTTGGACCAGACGTCGTTCCCCACCTTGGTGCGGACGAAGACCGTGGACCAGCCGTCGGGGCTCCCGACCGAGCCGGTCGAGATGTCGCCGAGGTTGGAGACAAAGTCGAGGCAGACATGGCAACCGGGCTGCTCGTACTTGTGGGTCACCTCGAGCGGCAGCGTGACGACGTTCCCGCGCTCGGTGTAGACCCAGTACTTGTCCTTCTTGATCTCCATCTTCTTCACGGAGCTGAGGTTCTGGCCCGCGTGGTCCTCGACAAGGGTCTGCATGGATTTGTACGGGAAGTTCTCCATGCAGAAGAGCCCTACTG
>JADGNM010000361.1 GCA_017883485.1 Methanosarcina sp. | reverse complement strand
ATTTCTAGAACGGCATAACTTGGTCAGATAATCTAATTCTTCTTGAGTAAATGATAATTTAGGACGACAACTTATACGAGGCATGAGTATATTTATACTACTACTAATATATTTAATTATGGATATATTTCCGAATCGATGCACTAGGAAGAGGAACATATCGATCTGTGGGCATTTTGCCATCCTTGAACAAAAGTTATGATAGGAGGACAAAATGAGATTCATAGCTGAAATTAGTCCCCAAGACATCAAATACATCATGATGTACATTAAATACATCATGATGTACATTAAATACATCATGATGTTCTTGTGCTTCGTTCTTTATGTCACAGGGCATATCCCCACAGGGCATATTGTCATAGGGCAGATGTGAGCGAATAGGAATTGCAGGGTTCTTCCCTGATATATCACCTTGAGGGTTCCGTTGCAAAAAATCTGGCTATTTTACAAAACCAGTGAAAAACATCACAAATGGGATATTTATATACTATAAACAGGTCAATAATGATACAAAAAGCAATAGTTATAGTCTAAAAAGGCAGTAAAATTATTTTTGCAACAGAGCCCAGTCCTTCTAAGAGGGCATTGTTAATTATATCTATATTTTGTCCTTTACTAAATGTTTCTTTTCTCAATGTTTATATAAAATGTAGTGGATGTATGGGAAAAATTAAATGTTAGGAATCAGGCTAATAGACAGTTATTATTCTTGATTATTCAAATTTAAAGCACACAGCCGCAGAAGTGAATGCAAAATTCACAGGCCCGGAGAAATTCTCAAAGATTTTCTTCTGCTGCGTTCACCGGGCTCATTAATTGATGGTTGATTCATTGATTACCAATAATTTATGTCAATTTATTGACTGACCTGTACTTACCAGCTGATCTGTTCACTAACTGACTATTGTCGGATTATTTATTGATTATTGATCGGTTGACTGTGATTGGTTGACTGTTGACTTATCTATAGGTTTATTTGTATTCACCCGAAGAGGATGCAATGATTCGATGAACGTGGAAATTAACAATAAGGAACTGTCGGATAAATCTACCCCATCTGACAACAATGAAGAATCAGATAACAGGATTTTTGATGACTCTAAACTTGCAAAATTAAACGGCATCAAAACCCAGGGACTCAATCCTTACCCTTATACGTTTGAAAAGAGCGATGATATTTCTGATATTCTGGAAAAGTTCGAAGACTTCGAGAAAAATGAGGGTTTAATTGTCAGAACCGCAGGAAGACTGTACAATATTCGCAGGATGGGGAAGATGATATTTGCCGACCTTGGAGACCAGGCTGGTAGGATTCAGATTCTTTTAAGAAAAGGAAATCCTCCGGACGAAGAATTTGATACTTTTAAAAAACTTATAGACTCCGGAGATATTGTAGGAATTCAGGGAGTACTTTTCAAAACGCAGAGGGGTGAAAACTCCATCAGCGTGTCTGAGTTTTCCCTGCTCTCAAAATCCCTTTGTGCACTTCCTGAAAAATTCCACGGCTTAAAAGATGTCGAAACCAGGTACAGGAAGAGGTATCTCGACCTCATATTTAATGTTGAAAAAAGGGATATTTTCGTCATGAGGAGCAAACTAATTTCCGAGATAAGAAGGTTCCTTACCGAAAGGAGATTTCTTGAGTTTGAAACCCCTGTGCTCCAGACCGTGTACGGAGGCGCAAATGCAAGGCCTTTCATAACTCACCATAACTTTCTCGAGCAGAACCTGTTCCTGCGGATTGCTCCGGAACTATATCTAAAGAGACTTGTTGTCGGGGGGTACGAGAAGGTTTTTGAGATCTGCAAAAACTTCAGGAATGAAGATATCGATACAACCCACAATCCCGAATTCACTATGATAGAGGTCTATGAAGCCTACAGTGACTATAATGATATGATGGATTTGACAGAAAGCCTTGTCACTGAAATCACATTAACCCTGAAAGGCAGCTATGAAGTCAAAATGGGCGAAAGGACTATTAATCTCCGCCCTCCATGGAAGAGAATTTCGATGGAAGATGCCTTAAAAGAGTATGCCGGTCTTGATGTCTTTGCCCATTCCTTTGAAGAACTTAAGAAAATCGCAATCGAAAACCGGATAGAAGATTACGAAAAGGCAAAGACCCGTGGAGAGTTCCTCTCCGTTCTCTTTGAAGGCCTTGTGGAAGACAAGCTGATAAATCCGACTTTCATATACGATTTTCCGGTTGAAAATTCCCCTCTTGCCAAAAGCCACAGAGAAAAGCCAGGCTTTGTTGAGAGGTTCGAACTCTTTATCAACGGCTGGGAAATGGCAAATGGCTATTCCGAGTTAAACGATCCTCTTGAGCAGAAGAAGAGGTTTGAAGATCAGGACAAGAAAAGAAAACTGGGAGACCTTGAAGCCCAGACAATTGATTATGATTTCATAAATGCCCTCGGATACGGCCTGCCCCCAACCGGAGGCATGGGGCTTGGAATAGACAGGCTTACCATGATCCTTGCAGGACAGGAATCAATCAAAGAAGTAATTCTTTTCCCGCAGATGAAAAAGGAAGAATGAGTCAAGTTTAAATGAAAATTGAGTTCTCCTTAAGAGAAGAATTAATTTACACTTGAGGTTGCAAGTCAGAGTGAAGAATTTTCTCGGGAATTTATTCCCTTTCATCGCTCAATCGAGCTTTTTAATCTCATTTTGATTTCCGCGATTTCTTTTCAAGTTTCAGTCCTTAGCTCGTGAACAATCTTCAGAATCATTGTTTCAAAAACGGTTTGAACCTAAATTACATACTATCTCTTTAAGAATATAAGGTGACATCGATGAATTGCAGTAACTTGAAAGATGGTCAAATTCTTATTTGTGAAAGTTGCAGGCTCGAGCTTAAGGTAATAAATGAATGCAGCGAAGATAGCTGCTCCACAGGTTGTGTCGGCGACCTTGACTGCTGCGGAGAACCGATGAAATTAAAGGATAAGCAAGTAAATTTGTAGAGTATATAAGGATACACGAAGGTTTTATTGGAGTTCCTGACTTATGAAGAAAATCAAGATAAGGTATTTCTTCAGAGGTGACAGCTCCCGCGAATAAATTCGCAGGCATCTATGGCTTTTCAACCAACGCTATACTGCTCTAAAGCGAATATTACTCTTGTCTCGCTTACACCGTTCAAAGTTTTACCTGTAGAACTTCTCTACAGAACCTTATGGTTTAAGTTCTGAGCAAAGTCTAGCCGATCTATTGAGCCTTTTCAGCTTCTACTAGCAAAAACCAGACAATATAGTATGTGCGTAAGAATATAATAATGTTTAATGATAACGAAACTTTGGCAAGATGATGGATTCGTCCACAATTAAAATCGCGGGGATTCTCCTTCGCTCTCCTAAATGTGTTTATTACTAGGGAGCGCAGAGGGTCACGAATACCCCGACCTTCAGGTTGGGGATGAAGTGGACCCTCGCCTCTTTTTGATTCCGATCAAAATCTA
>JADGNM010000040.1 GCA_017883485.1 Methanosarcina sp. | reverse complement strand
GCGTTTTTTATTCTACCATTGGTTATTAATCACACTTATCTGTGATGTCAAAATCAATATCAATCAACTGATTTTGGGTAGGCTGAATAGTTACAAAATGAATTCTATTTTTCTCGCTCATCTCATTCCTGAGATTTTTAAATCTATGTGGATTAGCACATATCTCTTTAACTTTCTTATCAATTGCAATAGCTAACTTCCTATTCTTTTTTGCTAACTTTTTTAACACTTTTTGAAGCTTTGGTTTAATGTCCAAATCGTATTCTTCAGTCATCTTCATCCTCATCTGGCAGGCTATCAAGATATTCTAATATGCTCATACCATGAGGAACATGAATAAATTCCTCTTTATCTATTTCCTTCATCTTCTCGATGTATTCAGGTCTTAATTCTGGTTCTTCAATACATTGAGATGCCATAAACTCAATGGCCTCGCTATCGGTTTCTAACCCATACATTTCTTTTATATTACTCAACATTCTACTAGCGTTTTCATTTAAGCTTATTACATTGTTCATGAATTATAATCTGACTTTTACATATATATAGCTACTATTGCTAGAAGTTCTGGTTAGTGTAGCGAAAGTTCTATAAGTGCAATTCCTCTGTACCATTTTTCTTTACCACAAGGAACAGATCAAGTATTTTTTACTAATGCATAGATTTTAGTGTCGAACCTATGCATTTTGGCAGTTTTAGCCACAATTTTAGCTCAAAATCAGAGTGAAAATGGCAAAAATACAGAGATTTTACTCAACCTATGTATCATACAGCATAATTACCAGAATCTCCACCAGGGCTTTTTTGCTCCTGGGGCTTCTATCGCTTTCTGAATGATAAGTGTTTGAACCTGCAGGAAGTAATTGTTATATGTGGTTTTGAGATCTTCTTTATCCCTTTCAGCTATTTCCTTATCTTGCTTTAAAGTCTCAATGTGCCTTTCGAGCTCTTCAGATCTAGCGCGCATCTGGGCGAGCTCTGATGGATCCGGGGCGGTTCTTAACTTATCTTCGAGGCTCTTAATCTGTCCTATGTATTCCTCTATACTACGTTTTACTTCTTCTTTACTACGGTTTACTTCCTCTTTACTACGGATTACTTCCTCTTGTAAAGCTTGTATTTCTTCCTTACTACGTTTTACTTCGTTCTGTAAGTTTTGTATTTCTTTTTCCTTCTCTTGTAGTAAGGTCTTTAACTCTAAGTCCGCTTGATCAGTATTACGCAGTAGTAATGTAAGGCCTTCTATAATGCACTCTGTATTACTTGTGTATTTATCATCCTTTATTGCTGCCTGGACTTCCTCATAAAGCTCTGTGGGGATCTTTGCACTTATCGAGGATTTCATACAGTTGTAGTAACTCCTTACTGAATTAAAGCTTTTTTTAGTAAGTGTATTACTAAGTTCATTGAAGTACAAAAGTATACATTTTTAAGATCGGCTAAAACCTGGATTATTAGGGCAAAATGTACAGAAATTATACATTCTAAAACCATATTTTTATAAAATTAAAATTCTGGCTTTCCTCTTTGGGTTAGTGAGTTTTTAGAAAGAATTCTTTGTTTTGCAATCGTTTTTAAATATATAAAAATAAATCGAATGAAAATAAACACAGAAATCTTAATTTTTCTCTTCCTATCGATTTTAACCGTAATAATATTAAATATAGCTTTTAGCTTTTTTGTGTGGGTTGAAAATAATTACTTAGTTCGGAAGTAGTCAAATTAAATAGAAGAACATCAAGCATGAATATGATTTTAAACAATAACTATTCCTACATTTTATACATACTACTTCAATATTTAGGAGTTAAATGTAAGTTACCCGCACAAAACAGTGAAGAGCCAAAAAATATAAACATCTTTTGTAAAGAACGGGTTATTGCATGTATAAAGTCCTATCAGTCAATGGGAGTTTAATAAAAATCAGACCATCTCTTTTTTGCGCCATGTTCTGTATCCGTCCAGATCCATGAGAGCGCCCAGGCCTGTGGACTGATCCGCAATTCAAACTATGCACATATCACATTTTAGATTTTAAAGGGAAGCGCACTCGAAATAAAGGGCTATATTTAGACAAGTTGTACATATAAAGTAAAACGGAGGTTAATTTATAAAATGGCAATGTGTAGTCTACGGAGGCTGGGATAAATTATCAGTAAATTCTGAAGCCAGTCCGAAGGTCAAACCCCGTAGACTACAAAGTACCTATTGACTTACGTTTAAACTCAGCGTATCCTGGAACCCGGTTTAACCTCTTTATCCGGCGTCAGGGCTGCTACAATATTTTCACAATCGTCTGCTGCAAGCATCATACCCTGTGATTCAACTCCGCAGAGTTTGGCAGGTTTGAGGTTGGTGAGTACGATTACATATTTTCCAACAAGTTCTTCTGATGTATAATAGGAAGCCATGCCCGCAACAAGCTGTCTTGGCTTTTCCTCTCCGATATCCACTTCAACCCTGAGAAGTTTATCGGACTTCTTAATTGGTTCGGCAAGCAGAACTTTTCCCACCCTGATATCGAGTTTTGCAAAATCTCCGTATTCGATCAAGGGAAGAGTTTCTTTCTGTTCGGTTTTATTAGCTTTTGCTTTTTCCGATTTTGCGGCTTCTTCTGCCGGGCCCATTCCTTCGGATTTTGAGGGTTCCTTATCATTTTCCTTTGCTGCGTTTTTCTTTGCATCTGCAGCTTTTACCCTCTGGTTTGCAATCTCTTCCATTTCGGCTATCCTGTCATCTTCAAGCTTGGTAAAGAGAAGTTGAGGTTTCTCAAGTTTTGTGCCTGCTTTTATGGGCACGAGGGCTTCACTGTACTGGGCTGCGTGCAGGTCTCCTTTTTGTCCGAGCTCTTTCCATGCGTTTTCCATAGTTTGCGGGAGCACGGGCTCAAAGATAAGGCAGAGGGCTTTTGCTATGTGGAGGCAGTTGTAAAGTACGTTTCCACAGGCCTTCTTATCTTCTTTGATCAGTCTCCAGGGTTCATTAACCTGGAAATAGCTGTTCCCGAAAGAAGCAAACGCCATTGCAGAATCAACGGCTCTTTTGAACTCGTATTCGGACATTGCTGCTTTTACTTCTGTTATAGCTTTTTCTATTTCGTCTCTGACCTCAGGTTCGAGCTCCCCATCAGGGACCTCTCCGTAGTTCTTGAAGGCAAAAAGCATTGTCCGGTACAGGAAATTTCCGAGCACGGCCACCAGTTCGGTATTGATTTTTTCCTGAAGCACGTGCCAGGAGAAGTTCAGCTCCTTGGTATGAGAGGTATAGCTTGCCAGGTAGTATCTCAGGAGATCAGGGTGGAAGCCATGGTCCAGGTAATCTTCCCCTACCCAGACTACATAACCTCTGGTCTTGGAAAACTTCTTATCTTCAATTTTAACCATCCCTGAGGCTACAACAGCAGTCGGTACTGAGTATTCTGCCCCTTTGAGCATGGCCGGCCAGAAGATGCAGTGATGGTAGGCGATATCTCCACCTATAAAATGGACAATTTCCCCGTCATTTTTCCAGTATTTTTCCCATGAGTCTCCTGCTCTTGCTGCCCATTCCTCAGTAAAGGCTATATAGCCTATGGGGGCGTCTACCCAGACGTAGACTACCAGGTCGTCATGCCCGGGAAATTTTACTCCCCATTCCAGGTTCCGTGTGATGCACCAGTCGGTAAGTCCCTGCTTTACCCAGCCTAATGCGTAGTTCCTGGCGTTTGTTGTTCCTCCGAGGTCATGTGAGAGATAGTCCATGAGGTAATCACTGAATTCGGAAAGCTTGAAAAAGAAGTGCTCTTGCTGACGGTATTCGGCAGGCCCTCCGCAGATCGTACATACAGGGTTCTGCAGCTCTCCTGGCTCCAGATGCTTTCCACATCCCTGGTCACATTCATCTCCCCTGGCAGTTTCCCCGCAATGTGGACAAGCTCCCTCAACGTAGCGGTCAGGGAGAAAACGGTTACATTTCGGACAGTAGGCAATTTCGATTGTTTTTGGGTACACGTAACCTTTTTCGATCAGCTTGTTAACAATATCCAGAGTCCTGTTATGATTTTCAGGATCATCCGTTGTCCCAAAAGCATCAAAGTAAATTCCTAAGCTTTTGAAGGTCTCGTCAAAATGCCTGTGATACGTCTCTACTAGCTCTTTAGGGGTGATTCCAAGTTCCTCGGCATTCACGACAATGGGAGTGCCGTGAGTGTCCGAGCCGCAGATAAAGGTAACCTCCCTTCCTTCCTTCCGCAGGGAACGGGCGAAGATATCAGCGGGCACGTAGGTCCGGAGATGCCCGATATGGGCTGTGCCGTTAGCATAAGGAAGGCCACAGGTCACAAGTACCGGTTTACTGGATGATTCTGACATTCTTATCTCCACATATTTTTATGTATTCATCTTTGAGGATTGCAGTTCTGAAATATATTCCGCTTATTGCTTTTATAATGTAGCTTATTTTCCCTACAGCTACCCAGATAGTAATCCAACAGAATATTGTTGGAAAATTACAAGAGAAGATTTAACGTCAATAAAATCATTCAAAAGTATTAAAGTATTAAAGGAAGAACTGGGTGAATTTTGGGAGAAATGTACATTTACACACAAAATGTCGCATTATTTAAAATTGTGATTATTGAAGGGCGGGATATTCGCTGTCCTCCGCAAATGAAGCTTAATTTCCGTTAAAAAGTTTATTATGAGTTAGAATTTAAATAAATACTTTAATACTATTCTGCAAGTATCTTTATCCCTATTTTGGTATTTAAGGGATTTACGGCTGTAAGCTGGAACATATTAACCTGCTAAATTGTAAATTAAAGGTTAGGAAATAAAAAATCAGGTTCGAAAATAGAAGTACCTATATAAAGAAGGATGAAATGTATAGGAAGATTATAATAGCTTCGACAATTCAAACTGCTAAGCAGATTCTATTATATGTAGGTTTCCGCAAATCATTTTATTTCAGAACCTTCTCATAATATACCTGCTCCCTTAATTGAATTTTCAAAAAGCCCAAGTTGATTATAAAAGATAAATCCAAACTGCACG
The DNA here is from genome assembly GCA_017883485.1 of Methanosarcina sp. Taxonomy (GTDB): domain Archaea; phylum Halobacteriota; class Methanosarcinia; order Methanosarcinales; family Methanosarcinaceae; genus Methanosarcina. The sequence continues at coordinate 6,801 of JADGNM010000040.1, read as the reverse complement.
GTCCTCTTATATGAGCGATGAAAACACGAATCAAGAAGGCACGAAACCAGAGGGAACATCTGGAGATGACATTTTGGAGAGTAGTGCTTATGACGGAAGAGAGAAACTTATCCCTATTGAGGGCACTGAGGATGCCAGAGATAAATCTTCTGCTGCCGAGTCTACTCCGGCTGACACTAATTTCGGAAAAATGGAGAGTAAAGGAACTTGTTTTGAAACTCCTGAAACAAATGAAACTGCAAGTAAGAATTTAAAAAAGAATTCAAACTCTCCTCCACAGAAGAAAAAGCGCCGCTTGATTCCTTACGTGCTGATTATACTGGCTCTCATCACTATTATACTGGTCAGTGCTGCGGCAATTATCAACGGCTTTGGGATTGGAGAGAATCTGGGGTCCTCTCAGAAGGTAGCAGTTATCTACGTACAGGGCACCATGATGACGGGGAGCGTTCCTGCAGGACTTGGATATGCAACCTCTGAAGAGATTTCTGAAAACATCCGGAGCGCTGTAAAGGATAAAGATGTAAAAGCAATTGTGCTTCGGATCAACAGTCCGGGAGGGTCTCCCGCAGCAGCTCAGGAAATTGTAGAAGAAATTAAGAAAGCTCAAGCACATGGTATCCCTGTTGTTGTTTCCATGGGAGATTCTGCAACCAGTGCTGCATACTATATTGCTGCGCCTGCTAATTACATTATTGCAAATCCCTCTACGGTTACCGGATCTATTGGAGTGATCTGGATCTTCCAGAATATGTCTGCAGCTTATCAAAATAACGGCACTGATTATCAAATTGTAAAGTCTGGGGAACTGAAAGATATGGGAAGTCCCTGGAGGGGACTTACAGATACGGAAAAAAAATATGCTAATACTGTAGTTATGGAGGTATACGATAATTTTGTAACCGAAGTTTCCGAAGGACGCAACATTAACAGAAGCGATGTAAAAGCCCTTGCTGACGGCCGCGTATATACAGGAGTAAGGGCAAAGGAGCTGAGACTCATAGATGGTTTCGGAGACATCTACGATGCAATTGATAAGGCTGCGGAACTCGGAAAGGTCACAGGAGAGCCAAAAATTGTATATATGAACAGGATTAGTCTCTCAAAGCTCATCCTGGGTTCGGATTCCGAACAAACCAGCAGTATCCAGCAATTTGTTAGTTATTTTGAAAAAAGTCCGTATGGGAAACTTCTCTCCTGAAAAGTTAATAAACCCAGGCTCTCAAAAATGAGTAATAATTTTCAGTTGCAGACAGCTCAAGAATTTTTCACTTTTATTTTCGTTTTTCCCTTTTCCTTAACTTTGCTCCGCACTTCCGGCTTTTTTCGTACAGATCTTGTCCAGAAGCAGGATATTGTCGAGCATGAGGGACTCGCTCCATCCTAAAGGAACTGCCCAGGCAGGTTTACCTGTAGATTTATCCATCTGCTCCGGAAGAAGTCCAGTACTGGTTGCACCGGCAAGAACACATTTAAGGTATTTAATTCCTTCACTGGTTAGTTTGTTCACGGTTTCGTCATATCTCTCTTCTATTTCACGGGGAAGGTCGAGGGCAAGGGCGAACATTGCTTCCGAGAGCCACAGAGTGGTTACTACCCAGGGGTTTCCTTCAATGTAACTGTCGTTTTCATACCTTTTGATCCCGTAACTCTGATTAATTGGCACAGAGAGTTTTTTCCGGATATTTTCTATCATAAACAGAATCATATCCTTCTCTACAGGGTCTTTTGGAGACAGCATACCAAAAGGAATATAAGCGCTCAGGATGCTCGCATCAACAGTTTTGTCCAGTTTTTCGTTGAGAATTCCTTTTGCAAAATAGCCTTCTTGAAGCCAGAGACGGTCAATTGTAGCCTGCTTGACGAATTCAGCCCTTTTCCTCCAGCGCCTCGCCATGCCATCTTCCCCGTTTTCTTCAGCTATATGAGAAGCGCCAATAAGCCCGGCATAGATTGAAGCGTTTGTATATGTGAAAATTCCATAGTAAGTCTCCCACAGGTCCATACAGCTTTCGTGAAGCCCGGATTTCGTCCGTTTCATAAGGTACTCGGCAGCCCTGAGCACGGAGACCCATACTCCTTCCAGGAATTCAACTTTTTTCAGGCCTTCGAGAATCCTGTAATAAATGTCCATAGCATAAAGTGTGGACCCTGTTTCATCTATCTGAGTCGAGTAATCAAAATTACCCCAGGAAGGGGCTATATCCCCATTGAGCCAGTAGCGCTGAAACCAGGAACCATCAGGAAGTTGAGTCCTGATAGACCACTTGAAAAACATGTCGCAATACTCCGGATAACCCGAGTGCTTGAGTGCAAGTACGATCTCGGCAGCATCTCTATTCCAGCAAAAGCCGTATCCTCCACACTTCTCGAAATTGGGGTCAAACTCAGGAGCAGCCACAAAGGATCCATATTCGCAGTCTTGAAGAAGGTGAAGCGTGAGAAGAGAGCGGTTATAGGCGCTGAACAGTTCCTGCCGCAGGTTATCGTATCCTTCTAGCCCTGGCATTTTGAGCACCTTTTTTTTAGAAAGCCACATTACCCAGTATTCCCTGGTCTTCTCGAAAATATATTCCAGAGACATTTTAGAGAGCTCATACATTCTCTTATAGAGGAGGTTCCGGGAAGCTGCAGCTCCTATCAGGATAACAAATTCGTTTGCTCCGTTAGCTTCCAGTTCAAGATCCCAGCCAGCAGCGTTATTAATGTTTCCTATATCCTCTTTATTCCGCTGGAGTTTCCCATCTTCCATATCATACTTGGAATTCGTCCACCATATGGTATCCATAGCTTTGCCGATCTGCCATTCAGTGAATTCGGGCAGGGATTGAATTCCGATATAATAGTTTTGCCGGTACTGTACAAGCAGGTGAGCATCCGAATCACAAAAGCCTGAGTTTTTGTTAGAGATCTCGCCTACATTGAAATTCGAGTAGTAGAAAAATTTCCCTGAAATCTTTTTTTGGGACTGAACCTTAAACCTGCGGATAAGCACAGGCACGTCGGGGTGCACAAGGTCAAGAATGGAAATCCGGATCCCCGAATCGTGGTAAATTTTTGTGGATACGATATTGGTGTCTTCTATATAGTTCTGGATGCTGTGCCAATCGCTTTCATTTGTCCAGAGAAGTTTTCCATCTATATAGATACAGGCAACAGACTCATCTACATGTTGGGCATAATCTCGGCGGGGATAGAAAAAACCTAAGAGGTCTCCCTTTCTTCCCATTGTAACAAGCAACTCGTCATTTCCCAGGATAACATTAGGTTGCTTTATCACGTGTATCCCCTCTTACCTGGTATTCCAGGCCTGTTCCTCCGGAGGGTGCCAGCGAAATTATATGTTCGCAGTGCTTCTTTCCTGTAGCTTTACAGCTGACCTCCCTGACGCTTATAGCCTTCCCGAAATAATCGGTCAGGTAACCAGCAAAATAGCCGCTCATAAAAGCACAAACTGGCTGGTCAGACGGCCCATACGTATCGGCTATAAAAGAGTCTTTCACAATGACTTTTCCTTCATAAGTCTTGGGATCACACTCTATTTCCAGAATCCCCCAGCCCACACCTCTGTAGAGCTCCCCAATAACGCTTGCGTAGTTACTGTCGTCAAGAGGCATAATGCTCTTGAAAAATTTTGCCGAATGGATTCCTCCCTTAAGACCTGAGATTGTTAGAAGTCCTTCTGCGTGTGGAGCATTCTGGTAGAGCGTTTTTATGATATCAACAATTGTGAGTGCCCTTGCGATAACTCCCCTGACTCCTACTACATAAAGGGGGAAGTTAACGGAATGAACCATGCGATATTCTGAAATCCCATACTCTACTTCACTCACGACGCCCAGGCTCTTTATTTTTTGGGCGAATTCCTCGGGATTAATATCTTTTTTAAGTTCTGTATATACAGAATATTGTCCTGCTTCCTGTGCAATATTATCCAGGTTGCCATACAGGATGGATGCATTCTCTGCTTCCAGGAAATCAATTATTGAAGATAAAGCTCCGGGTTCTTTCGAATAAACGATTGTAAACCATACAATCTGCGTATTTTCATTGAAGCCTGCAAACGTAAATAAATCTCTAACCATTTGATTCAAACTCCTTAAATTATTTTTTAATATCAAATCAAGCTATTGCGCGAAGTTTTCGGAATACCTGGGCTTTGAAATCCATAACTACTGCCATGAAATTGACTGCCGCATCAAAGGGTGTGGAGTGAATGCTGAAATAAGAGTGTACGTCTCCGTCCCCGAGCCATTTAGTGCACATATAATAATAATGGTCAGAAGTCAGCAGGTGCTTCCATGTACGCAGGATTTCAGGATCCCCTGTTTTTCTTACAAAAGGCTCAAGCAATTTCATTTCTTCAAAACATCGTCTTTGCATATCGTTTCCAAGCCATGCGCTGGTATCGCGTTCCATATCAGCCCAGGATATGGTGAAGAAGTCCCCTATATCTATCTCAGCTACGGGTGAGTATTTTTCGACAATTTCGAGAGGAGTGCTGAAATTAAGGTTCCTCTTGAGGACTTCTTCAGGCAGCTTTTGCAAAAAGGCAAAAATTCCGGTTTCTTTCCACTGGTGCTCTCCAAAAGTCTCATAATCCATAAAGATATTTATGCAATCCTCTCTAACCCCTGAAGCCCATCGCGCCCATTTCTCCGCAGTCAGTGGATATCCTTCCCACCATCTTGCCGAAAAACGATATCCGATATCGTCACTCAGCTTGTAGTTTCTGAAGAGAATGGGGAGACCTGAACCTTTTGCTCTGTAGAGTAAGTTCGGAGATCTTCCGTTAAGTATATGATCCGCGCCTTCAGTGAGAATTGCCCTGTAGCCGAGATCCGAAGCAGTCTTCGCTATTGTATTGTTATAGAGAAGTTCAGTATTCCGAAACACCTGAGGTTTAACTCCCAGCAGGTCAGACACGAGTTTCCTATGTTCTTTTATCTCTTCTATGAATTCTGTTTTATTTTCAAAAAGACTTGATAGGGAGTGATAGAAAGTCTCGTCAAGGAATTCCACAGCTCCGGTTTCAGCCATCTGTCTGAAGCCTTCAAGCACTTCTTTTCCCCAGAGTTCGCATTGTTCGAGCAGAGTCCCGGTAACAGAAAGAGAAAACCTGAATTTTCCTTCATGCTCATCAATAGATTCCAGAAGAGCTCCATTTGTAGGAATGTAACATTTCCGGGCTACTTTTTCAAAAATTTCCCTGTTGCTTCTCTCGTCAAAATAACGGTAAAAACCGGATCTGTCATCAGGCCAGAACCTGCGCAGCCTGAAAGGTTGATGCACCTGGAAATACATGCAGACTGAGGTCATGATTTTTCCTCCAGGACAGCTCTCCTGAAATCGGACAGGATGGAAAAATAGTTCACAGCCCTTTCATACCCATTCCTGATACTTCCGGGTTTCATGGAAAAGAATATTTCGCCCTGCTGCAAATAGCCAAATAATTGTTTCAATTTCCAGTAATGTTTACTCCCCTTAAGCTCCGAAAGCTCCTCTCCAACTCTCACAAGCTCTCTCAGGTAGAGCTGCTGAGCATGGTTTCCTACTGCATTATGCATCCCATACCTGATTGTCTGTTCTGTTCTGAGAGCTGGAAGCTTTAAAGGTGCAAATTTATTTACAGCTTCGGAAGGCGTGAGCATTTTGATCCCGCGGGCTTTGAGGGCGCCCGGGAGAGTCCGGATGAAATCAGCAATTGTTCTTGTCTTCTCGTAATGAACGCAAAGACCCGTATAGTTAAAATAAAGGGTCAGGACATCCCCTTCCATACTGGAAATCCAATCCGCGAATTTTTCCGGAGTAAGAGGGTAGTCTCCCCAGTCTTTTTTAGAAAAACGCAGCTCAAGGTCTTCACTGAGGTTTATATGCCTTAGCAAAGTCGGAAGATGATTTTCGAAGACATGTACAGGTTCGTATCCACTTATAAGATTCCTGGATCCCTCAGCAATCAGGCACCTGAAGCCCATTTCGGCAAGCATGCATCCTACTCTTCCAGTGTATAGAAGTTGGGTATTTACGAAAGTTTCGGGAGTAACTCCTAAAAGTTCCCTGAGCATCCCCCTGTAGACAAACACTTCTTCCCGGAACCAGGAAAGATCCGGATACAATGAACTCAGGGAATGGTTGCTGCAGCTTCCTGTAAATTCGATACTTCCGCTTTCTCCGAGTTCACGGAAAGATTCGAGAAGTTCAGGGTCCCACCTGCACTGCTCAAGGAAAGGCCCTGACAGGTCAAAGGAATAAACTCCCCCTTTTTCCACGGATTCCATCAGTAATTCATTAAGCCGCAGAAGCTGCCCGCCTGTATATTTAAATTTAGAGAAAATGTTTTTCCGGTCAAAATACCGGTCCATTTCAGGCACTCCCGAAAAACCTTCTGCAGGCCAGTACCACTTTGGACTGTAAGGCAAATTCACTCCCATACAGATGCATACAGCTTTCATAACAAAATAATCTAGTGCGGAAACCTACTAAAAACTATTGTTTGATCCGATCCCGAACTATCCGGGGATTCAGTAGAATTAGAAAAAAGCCAGATTATTGTATTCTTAAACGATTTATTATACGAGCTGATCCCAAAACCAATTTTGTTTTACATCAACAAGGGTTTCAGAACTATTTTCCTAATCAGAAGATAGATTGATTATTCCAAATTCGAGAATTGTGGACGTAATTCCGAGTTTTGGATCAGCCCTCATTGGTCATCGGTTAAGGAAAAAGTATCAATCTTGCTATCGATTTTATATAATTTAACTATATTAAACTCACACAATGGTACTTCAGTCATCCGCT
>JADGNM010000360.1 GCA_017883485.1 Methanosarcina sp. | reverse complement strand
TTTTCTGTTAAACTTACTTTGTTGAGGTTGACGGCTTTCATCCCCCACCTGTCGGCTTGATAGCCTCCGAGGAAGGGGACTTCCCGCCTTCATGTTAAACAGGTGTTTGTCATTTGAGTGAACGTTGTCATTGTCCATTATATTTCTCCGAGCATATATACCTATTTTAAATATTATTCGTTACCGTTTTTGTGGTATATTTTGGGTAGGTTCCAGCCCTAACCGCTTAATACCATCCATTTGATTTTCTTTTAAATCTGTGACCGTCTAATGTAATTAGACATTTTTAAACATGGACAAGAATATTTTGGAATAACATCCATCAAATACAATTTTTGCCTTAAGTATTTACACTTATTCCTATTTTGTGAATAAACCTACAAATCCATAAGCCAAGATTTCCTTTCTATGGAGGCATGAAAAGATTCACTCAAAATTCTCACCCGCGGGAAACGCTGAAAGAAGCGGAAAAAACCGTGCCTTATCCCTTAGTTCAGCGTTTTTGATTTTCAGCAGTTTGCTTAAAGAGCTTTGAGCCTTACAAGGGCAAAATTGGAAATTTCTGGAAAAATAAGGCGCTAGTATTCAATTAGAAGCCCGGCTGATGTATAACTGTAAAATTGTATTTCCGGCAGGTGGCTCCTCTTCTCGCTAGCCGTACTCTCACTAATGTCAAAGCTAATTCCATCTATCTCTGTGGAAACATGTAATTTTCTAATTTGGAATCATATTTAGTCACCAGAGAATCCTGCTTCATCCAGCCCCTTCTCTTTCGCGGTATTGCACTCTCTGGATTTCCTATCAGAAAAGAATGAGACTGTTTATTAATACGATCCACTCGTCCCGTGTAATTTTTGCATCCTTTATTATTTTGTTAAGCATTCCCGTTCCGATATTTTCGGAAGAATGCACAGGATTATCGTGGTACTTCCGTCCGGATGCCGTAAAAATAAATGCTACCTTCTGCCTAATCGCTCGAAACCTAATTTTTCAAGTGCTTTTATAACTTTTTTTGTAGGAAGAGGTATTATTCTACTTATTAAATCTCAACTTTAACTTTCTGTATTCCGATGAAATCAAGGTGCTTTTCTTCCCCTTTCTCGGCTTCAACCTCAAGATAGAGTTCGATTGCCTCTTTAATTCTCCTGTTTAGCTCATCAAGTGTATCTGCCTGAGTATGACATCCCGGAAGTTCGGGAACAGAAGCTACGTAAATTCCGTCTTCGTCCTGTTCAATCAAAACAGTGAACTCTCTCATTAGATTAGCTCCTTTTAAGATAATAATCATATCCAGATGATTTTATTTATAGCTGTGGAGAAGCGCTAATTTCCTATCTGGAAATTTCAGCGTTCAAATTCGCTCAAGTCCATACTCACGGGCACAGATAATAATGCGATCCAGACTTTATAACTGCGGAAAAAGCCGAAAGACACGGAAAAAGCCGTGCCTGCATTCGTTAGTCCAAGATTCTGCATTATCGGCGGTTTGCATTAAAAAACGAGCTTCACAAAGGCGGAATTGGGATTTTCTGGAAAAATAAGGCGCGAGTACTTAATCCGAAGCCAGGCGGAGATATTACCGTAGAATTATATTTCCGGCGCTCAACCCTAGGAGAACTAATGAATCAGGCATCAATATCTATTGGGTAGTTCTGCAGACAGAAAGCGAGATTTATAAATTCAGAGTAGACAGAGTACAATTCATAGTATTTCAAGTAAATATCATAATTTTAAAATCCTTACTTTCATAAGACTTGGATATTATCTTAATGCCACAAGAATATCTTGAAGGACCTGATCATGGACCCTGATTTCAAGCTTAAAGAATCCGAAACCCTTGAACTGAAGAAATCCACTGCACAACTGAAACCAGCTATAATCTCCATAGTTGCCATGCTCAACAAACACCAGGAAGGCAAATTGTATTTTGGGGTCAAGGATGACGGAACCGTTGTAGGGCAGGAAGTTGGGAATGACACTTTGAGAACCATTTCTCAGGCGATCTCTGCTCACATTGAACCCAGGATCTATCCGGCAATAAAGCAGGTAACCCTTCAAGGAAAGTTATGCATAGAAGTTGAGTTCCAGGGAAATAATATTCCTTATTTTGCATACGGAAGAGCATACATTCGAACTTCTGATGAGGATAAACCCCTGAGCGTAAGGGAACTTGAGAACCTTATACTCAGGAAAAATAAAGAACAGTTAAAGTGGGACCGTTCAATTTGCAAGGAAGCAAGTTTAGAAGATATCGATGAGCAAAAGATCCGATTCTTCGCAAAGGAAGCGGGACGCGAATATAGCAGCCTTGAAAATACCCTCAAAAAATTAAAGCTTATTGATGCCGGAAAGCTGACAAATGCAGCAGTAATTCTCTTCGGAAAGAAGCCCGAGGATTTCTTCCCGAATGCAAGGCTCAGGTGTGCCGTTTTTGCTACAAATGACACTTCATACATCATCGACATGCAGGACTACACAGGTGACCTTTTCTACCTGATCGGAGAGGCTGAGAGGTACATCCTCAAAAACATCCATATCGGGATGCGGCTGGAAGGTCTGAAGAGAATAGACGTCCCGGAGATCTCAAAAGAAGCGATAAGAGAAGCTGTCATAAATGCGTTTTGCCACAGGGACTACTATGAATACGATTCTGTAAACGTGGCTATTTTCAAAAACCGTGTGGAAATAAGAAACAAAGGTCTACTCTACGGCGGACTCACAATCGAACAGATAATGACTGAAATGGTCTCCGAGCGAAGGAATGAACTGATAGCTGAAATCTTCCACGAAATTCACTGGATAGAGAAATGGGGTAGGGGAATAAGCCTCATCCTTTCGACGGAACCAGAAGCTGATTTTAAAGAGGTTGGAAACCAGTTTATTGTTACTTTCAAAAGAAAGTACTTTGAAGAAAGCGAAGAAAAAGTTAGGGAAAAGGTCGGAGAAAAGGTCGGAGAAAAGGTCGGAGAAACTCTAACCCAGAATCAAGAAATGATACTTAGTTTGATTAGAGAAAATAAAAGAATTTCAGCCAGAGAGCTTTCCGATAAATTAGGCATTTCTGCGAGAAAAGTAGAAGAAAATATCTCTAAATTGAAGAAAAAAGGCTTACTAAAGAGAATGGGCCCGGCTAAAGGCGGCCACTGGGAAGTTCTTGAAAAGTGAAGCGTAAGTATTCTAACTGAAGTCTGGCTGAGTATAACTGTAAAATTATATTTACTGAAGGGCGGTTTCTGCTCTCTCCCGCGAACCGTCGAATAATACGAGAAGCCGCACTTTGCTTCCTTTCTACCGTATTTTCCACATTTTCAGCGGTTTAAATTCACTCCAATTTATCCAGGGGCACAGGGAATAACACACTCCATATTTTATAACCGCGGGAAACGCAGAAAGACGCGGAAAAAACCGTGCATGCATTTTTATTCGGCATTTTCTGACTTTCAACGGTTTGATTAAAGAAGTTTGAGCCTTGCA
>JADGNM010000359.1 GCA_017883485.1 Methanosarcina sp. | reverse complement strand
AGAGTCCCAAGGTTTGAGACAACGACCCCATCAGCTTCCAATTTCATGGCTAGGAATAGGATTTTTTCTACTGATACCATTTCAGGATCTTTCATGATCTTTGGAGTACTAAAATAAATTTTCTTGCCTGCAGCCCGGGCTTTTAAAGCCGCATTCTCAAAAATATTGTCTAGATCCTCTGCAGAGTTTTCTTTTCGCCCTGCCGTATACGGCCTTCCGAAAAGTCCTTCTCCGAAATATATGCAGTCTGCTCCGCCTGCAAGTGCTGATTCAAGCCCTTCTAAGGAATATACGGAAACTGAGAGCAGCGGGTGCACCGGAAGGCTTTCCTGGATAGTTTCTTCTTCCTGTATTATACTTTCATTAGTCTCTTCTTTCCCATCTATTATTTTATATCCAGGTTCTATTTTGTCTTCAGGCTCTGGCAGCTTCAGGTTTTGAAGAGGTTTTCGCTTCCATTTCGATATCCTGAGATTTTCGAGCTGCAGGATCGCTTTTGTCCTGAGCTCGTTCAACTGCCCCATAGGGACAAAAATATCCCCTTCCATATTTACATTAAGCTCATCTGCCTCAAAAAGTGTGTTCCCGAGCTTTGAGAGCTGTTTTTCGATCTGCGCTTTCGAAGTGGGCTGCTTTTCTGCCTTCTCGACAAGATATTCAGATACAACTATTACTGCGTTTGAATCCCTGTCTTTAATCTCAAGCATGACAGGTTTTCCTGATGTAACGTTTGCAGTGATCGATACGGGAATTTTAGGTCTCAGACTTCCGGATTCGCTTTCTTTTTTGAGAGAATCCATAAGTTTTTTGTCAAGCGTCCTGTATACTGTGCTTCCAGATGGTGCTATTGAATCAAAAGGAAGCTCTACTACCTCTCCTTTTCCTGCACTGTATACAGGTCCCTTTTCGGTATACATCGAGGATATGATTTTTCCTTTATCTACGGGCCTGGTTTCGGCATTTTCGACCATTATTCCGTCTCCGAGCCGGAGTGTGCGTGAAAGTTTTACTCGAATACGATTCTGACGCCTGTCATACCTGATAACACTGCCTGCAGGAATCCCGCGGTTGTGAGGCTTCTCTCTACTCATGAGTTCTGCCCGTGGGTTCTCAAAAAAATATCCCTGAGTAAAGTCCCTATTAAAAAGCTGAGTAAGTGTTTCCTGTTCTTCTTCGGAAACAAAATATCCTGCAGGATTTTCAAGATATCTGTCAATCAGACGGCGGTAGATCCTGACAACCCCTGCAACATACTCCGGTCTTTTCATCCTGCCCTCTATTTTGAAGGATTCAATCCCGGCTTCAATAAGGGCTGCCAGGCTTGAACTTGTGTTAAGGTCCCTTGGGCTTAAGAGATAGCTTCCGTTTGTTTTTATCGGTTTTCCTTCACAGTAAAGCCTGTACTTTTTGCGGCACGGCTGGGCACAGTATCCTCTATTTCCACTTCTTCCCCCAATAAGGCTGCTCAGGAGGCACTGGCCGGAATAGGAGATGCAGAGAGCCCCATGTATGAAAATTTCGATCTCAATCCCGCTTTTTTCTTTTATTAATTTTATATCTTCAAGAGATAGTTCCCTCGAAAGTACAACTCTTTCGATTCCTAACCTTTTTAAAAACTCAACTCCTTCACTGTTATGCAAGGTCATCTGCGTGCTTGCATGCAGAGGAAGGTCAGGCAGGTATTTTCTAGCAAGAGAAATAAGCCCAAGATCCTGGATGATAATTGCATCTGCTCCCATTTCTCTCAGACAGGAGAGCAATTTGAGGGCATCTTTCATTTCTCCGTCCTTGAGCAGAGTATTTACGGTTACATAGACTTTCACACCTCTTAGGTGGGCATAGTCAATGGCTTCTTCAAGCTCCTCTTTTGAAAAATTGGATGCATACCCCCGGGCGCTGAAAGCCAAGGCTCCAAGATATACGGCATCTGCTCCGTTTTCCACGGCCACAACGAGGGCTTCCATACCGCCGGCTGGCGCCAGCAGTTCCGGTTTTTCAGAATTCATCCAGTTGGATTAGAGAGCCTGCCCTTAATTAAACTTTGGCATCCTTGAACCTGATCGATACACTACAAATAAACATCCTGGGGTATTAATTTACGTACTTTTATTAAAGATTTAACGAAAAAATATATATTTTTTTCTTGCTGCGATTATATAATGAAAACAACTCTTGTGCTTCAGTGAGGGGCATATTCTACCTAGTTTAGATCTATTCGGGCTAAAAAGCACCTAGAAAGAATGACAGAGGATATAGAGTGTACTGGACTACACTTTTTTTCTCTGGATATCTCATACCAGCTGCATTAGGCCAGCCTGATGGTCGATCAAAATTGCACAGCGTTATTTGTTGCTGCCATCATAAGGATCATATTCTCCTGACACTTACTCATTTTACTTGACTCTCCTTTTGTTGCTTGATAAACGTTCCATTATTGTACTCCTCAAAAGCGATACGCAACTCGTCATTCGTGTTCATTACAATAGGACCATACCAGGCGATCGGTTCACCAATGGGCTCTCCCGATATTAGCAAGAACCTGACATGATCTCCTTCGGTTGAGACCGTAACCTGATCGCCATCACCAAAGAGGACAAGATCTCCGTTTTCCATGAAAGTATCTCTCTTCATATCGAAATAGTTGATACCTTCCATCTCGTAGGAAAACGGTTCCTTCTCCTTGCAGAAATAACCTTTTCCTTCGATGACATAAGCCAACATTGTGTGTCCACGTTTGGTAGGATGAGAAAATTCCGAGCCGGCTGGAACGGTTATATCAAGATATTCCGGGTCGGTAACTATATCCCGAACTGGCCCTAGTCTGCCTTCAACATTTCCACAAATTATCCTGATCTTTGTGCCATTCTCCAGCGATGCCACCGGGATTTGATTACTCTTTATGTCTCGATAGCGCGGGTCCATCATTTTGTTAGATTTTGGGAGGTTAGCCCACAGCTGAAATCCGTACATAAAACCTTCAAGATCTCCTTTGGGCATCTCCTGATGTAAAATTCCACTTCCGGCAGTCATCCACTGTACGTCGCCTGATGAAATAATTCCCTTATTTCCCATGCTGTCCCCGTGTTCTACGTCCCCACGAAGAACATAAGTAATAGTCTCTATACCGCGATGAGGATGCCAGGGAAATCCTTTGATGTAATGCGCTGGATTATCGGACCTAAAATCGTCCAGGAGCAAAAAAGGGTCGAAAATCGGAACTTCGCTGAACCCAAATGCCCGTTTGAGGTGGACACCTGCTCCTTCAATTGTGGGTTTGCTCTTCAGAACTTTTGATATCTTTCTTGTTTCAATCATTATATTCCCCATTGCTATGAAATCAATTGCTATGAAATCATTAATGTGATATTTTATTTCATGATACGTAACTATTCAGGGTATAGTTAGCGGCGTTCCTTGAAGCGCTGCTCGAATCCCCTCTAAAACAGGCAAACTATTCTTTCTGATTGTGGAAATGTAAGC
>JADGNM010000358.1 GCA_017883485.1 Methanosarcina sp. | reverse complement strand
AATATGGGGCTACTATTATATTTTATCTGTGATTGTATCAATGATTTTTGAGAAAGATTTTAAGAAATTTGCTTTTACCTTCGAATTTTAAGAGGATACCTATAATACTGCAAAGAATGACCTGAATAATCCTCTTTGCGCCGGAAATAAAGCGTGCATAATGGCAAATGGAATCTTCGGAATAGGAAAAATGAAAAATAACAAATTTGTACCGGAGAAAGAGGAGATTCTCGGAGGATCATCGGGAGTTATTTTGACCCTTGATAAAGATTCAAATAGGATGCTTGCCGAGGGAATAATTTCACAAAAAGAGCAATTTGTTTTGTTAGCCACTATTAATCTGCAATACTCTGCGGCAAGAGACATTCAGATAGCATCTGAGCCAATAAAAACATCATTTATACACATATTTGAAGAAAAAGAAATACGACTTATCCAAAAAGAAAATATTGGAAAAGAAGATACGGAAGAATTCCTAGCTCTTCTAAGTAATATTAACACCTGTACAAGCCGAAAGGAACTGAAAAGCTTGATAGAAAAGAACAGGTCTCTAATTGAGAAATTCTCACCCCTTATGCATGAACGTACTTCAAAACTTAATAACTTGGATTTCGAAGAAATAAAGGAAAAATGCCAGTTAATTCTTATTCCTGACAACTAAAAAACAAAAAAACAGTTGTTAGCCAATTTCATTTTCGATTTCATTTCTCAAAAATTAATGAAAAGGCCGCTCTCCTCCGTCGAGCGTGACAAGCTCCGTTAAAGATGCTACTGCCCAGCCCCGGCTAATTATCAATCGCATAAAAAAAAGGTAGAAGGGAGAAGAAGTCAGTTTTCGCCAAAAAACTTCTATATCGGTTTATCTTGATGTAAACAGGTCGAAAATATTCCCCAGCATGCTGCTGTCGGCCTGGTAGAATTCAGTGTACTTACAGCGCTTGCAGGTGACATGGGCGAATTTCTTATTCTGGACGTCGAGAAGTTTACTCAGAAAACCGCCTGTGGTACGGATTTCGCCTGTTTCGTAAGAGGTATTCCCGCATTTGGGGCAGGTAAAGTTAATATTTTTGCTCATTTTTGTGGTCTCACTCTTGTTTTCCTGGTAGTTAAAGGATGAAATAGCTTAATTTTTGCGCTATTTAATATTATTGCAAAAATCCTGATAGAATACTACCTCGTTAATATTTCGTTAATGATTATTGCGTTCTACTTCTTCTTTTGTTCGAATTTATTCATGAAAAGGCCGCTCTCCTTCGTCGAGCGTGACAGTCCGTTAAAGACGCTACTGACAGTCCGCGGCTAATAAGCAATACAAGACAAAAAGGGAAAAAAGTAAGAAGAGGAGAACTTATCCTCTTAATTAATTACTAATTTTGTTTTTTTCTGTTTTATTTTAACCTATAAGGTCATTGAGATCCAGCTCAAACCCAACAACCGTGTATCCAAGACCGAAATTGGTTATTACTGCCGGATGGAACTCTCCAAAGACCCCCAGCTTCTTACCTCTGACATACACATCTGCCCGCCTGCCTTCAAGAAAAGCAGGGTCTCCGGACTCTTTTACCTCGTAGGGGAGCATCATTTCCCTCATCAAGGCATCTACGACCTCATAGATCTCGGTGAAGTTTGCCTGCGGGTGAATCGAAACCGCAGCTAGGTGCTGGCCGGTTATTTCACTGCTTACAACCTCACCGAACTCAAAGATCTTCTGGGGAAGTTCCCTGTGCTGGTTCAGGGAAAGAATTTCAAGAAGGTTAGGAAGCAGAGTTGGCCTGAGCATTGTCTGGTCTTCGCTGATCGGGTGGAGGACATATGTAACATCATCCGTTTTCGGCCTGCACATGTTCTCGAAGTTGATTTTTTCGCTTGTAAGCGTAAAAGGCATGACCTCAAAGTAACCCAGGCCAACCAAAATTTCGTTTACCCGGGAACGCAATAGAGAGATTGGGTGAGACTTTCCGGCCGTATAAGTCTGAGGAATCCTCACTTTAATATTTTCATAGCCGTAGCCTTTGGCAATATCTTCTACAAGGTCATAATTATGCAGGATGTCTGCCCTGTAAGCCGGCACATTTACCTCAACGGTTTCCTCATCGACAGCGTGTGCCCCAAACCGCATCCTCTCAAGCTGCTTAACGATTTCTTCTACGGGAAGTTCCATGCCAAGCAGGGATTTTACTTCGGTTTTTGTAAGGTACCTGGTTTCTGGTTCCAGGTCAGGCAGGACAATTTCTTCGCCATCCGGCCTTATAACCCTTACAAACTCTATCTCTCCGTCGCGCTCGGCAAGGGCTGTTACAACGATGTTTAGAGTTGTGTATACAGCGTTTCCAAGCCCGGTGACATCGATAAAGAGGTCTGTTGTATCTTCCGTCACACTCGTAAGCGTACCGTTAATAATGGGCGGGAAGGACAGCACATTATCATTTGCGTCCAGGATAATCGGATATTTATCAAAACCTTTTACAAGATGGGCAAACCTTTTACCTTTGGGATGCTTTTCCAGGATTTCGGTCATACTCATCTTTTCAGTATAATCGAGAGGCACGAACTTAAAACCGGGATCAACTGCCATATAACGGAAAGGCGGCTTTACTCTTGAGAGGTCGTGAACTCCTACCGAAACTTTTTTCCTGTTTCTTCCAAGCCCCCAGTGCAGGTCCTCCTGCAAGTCCATAAGGGATTTAATGGAAGAAGAAGTGAACTTTACACCCCTGACAACCGCACATCCAAGGAAAGGTCTGATTCTCAGGATATCCTGACTGACAGAAATCGAAACTTTATAAGGCCTCACCTCGTATTCCGAAAGCCCGGTCTCAATATCCAGGAAACCCCGCATTGCCCTGGCTGCCCCCTCCACACTGTAAAGGTCAGGCCTGTCCGGGAAGAACTCTATATCAATATATTCGTCTTCAATTCTTTCGATATCGGCCCCTATCATGGGCACCTTTTTTATGATAGTTTCCTTATCTGTTCCTGTGAGCTTTTCAAGGTCGACATACTGCAAGGTAATTACTGGCATTGGGAATTCATCTCTTCTGTTGCTAGCTAACTTAACCTTAAAATTGCTCAACTTCAGATTTAATGCTTTTGTTTATTTCAATCCACACATTTGCGAGGGGTGCGACTTGGTATATTGGAAATTAAGCTGTCAAAAATCGGGAGTTAGGACTTAATTCCATTTACTTAAATTTTGCAAAAATTGGCATATGATCACTCAAGGCAATCCAATCTTTATATTTACCGATAAAACATGACTCTATATTGTTAATAAAATTTTGTGAAGTAAATATATAGTCGATATGATACATTATCCCAAATTACGTTCCAATTAAAATCACCAGCAATAATTACTGGTTCTTTGAATAAATCCTTATAATAGTTTAATGCGCGCCAAACATTTCCTATATATCTTCCCTTCAATATTATCTTTATAATTAGCTTCAGACTTTTGACAACCAATTTAGGCATTCAAATCCCAGACAAATTGACAGAA
>JADGNM010000357.1 GCA_017883485.1 Methanosarcina sp. | reverse complement strand
ACTCCAATAGCTGTCATCGATTTCACTGCAAACATAATATTTGGCGTATGAGGTCAATGATGATGCTTTACTTGGTAATGTGACATAGTCAAGTTAAAAAGTAACTAAGTGCCACAAAAACAGTTTCATAGGCGTTTTTTGTTGCGGAAAGAATCATGCAAAAAATCATAATACGATTTTTTCGATATGGTTTATGAACACGCTTTCAATTTCGGAATCCGAACACGCAGCCAATGCTTTATCCTTTCTTTTTACAAAGCGAACAAATGCGCATGCGTTCCTATTATCTGCGCCACGCGCAATAAAATACGGATTGAGTAACGCATTCACTTTTGTTTTGTTATCTGTTTCGCGAATTTCCTGATTTGAAGTTGCAATCATGTCACATTTTTCGATTGGAAGTTCAGCGAAGTCGAAAAAACGAAAAACGGATGAAAGACTGATGCGGTTTTTCGATTCGGCAGTTAAGATTTGTGCAATCGCTTCAAGAGTTTTGCCGTCACGTTTCAATTCTTTTGCTCTTGTTTCTAAGTGATTTTTGATTATATTATTTGTTCGCATATATGTTCCTCTTTTGAAAAAAAAGTATATCGCAAAATTAGGTTTCATCTGTGTTATATTTTTCGTTAAACCGGCAATTACGGTTACACGCTTTTCTTTTTTTTCGGCTGCAGACACACGGGAATTTTCAGGTTATTCCGAAAGTCGATCTTTTCTTTCAGGACCGGTTTAGCAAACGCGATTTTGCAGCGATAGCACTTATACATTTTAGCACCATGCGCGTAATTAATTTGAGAAGTTCCACATTCAGGGCAAGTTTTAACTGTTCGCATTTTCTGTTTTTCAGTCACTTTGATTCCCCGTTCTATATTTTTACGTTACTACAATTTTAATAAAGTGTGCAATGCCTATTTCATTTTTCGAGCATTGGTGTAAATCTGAGAGTTGGATGACTTTCCCTCCAATTCGAAAAACATGTTCCGGCGTTCCCAGCGTGTAACGAGCGGCGGTTAGAAGTTTCTCAAGAGGAGCATTTGCTGTCTCTTGAGCATTGACATGATAAGTTTTATTGCAATTTCTACAAAAGTAAATTGGCGTAATGATCATACTGCATCAAATCCGAAATTTATTCTGAATAGTTTTCTGCCAGCTCAAAAAGTTCGTTTTTCCATTCTTCTTCACATTTGCAAACCTCTTTGAAATATGACATGTCAATTGTTGACTCTATTTCCAACTGTAGCAGGTTTGTAAGTATTTCCGGGCTAAGCGCGTCCACTTCCCAGGATGAATTGCCGAATTCCTTGAAGTAGGAAATTCCTCTTGGATCCTTCAACTTTCCAAAGTCGTCTTTTTTCAAGTTGTTCTCAGGAGGGTTATAATATTCCACCTGTGGGGTAGTTAGAGCAATATGCTTGACTTCAAAACCGTCAGTAACTCTCATCTGCTGTAATCTGTCATGAACATCGCGGACCATATCGAGCCCACTAGGGTCATGGTCGCCAAAATAAATAACATGGCAAAATTCTTTACCCTCTTCCAGTTGCCATTTTATCCGCTGAGCTGCAGCATATGCTGATGTGGTAGATCCATATCCTTTGTTGATAACCAAATTCAGGTGATAATGATAAGTAACTCGCTCGAGTATTCCAGACAGCGCGTCTTTTTCGCACCAGACTTCTACATATTGTTTTTGCCAGCTCTGGCGGTTTACTCTAAAATTCGCAGCTGTTTGGTAAAGAGCCTCATATATGGAATTTGTGCAAGCTGGAATTCTAGGGAACCGACCTCTATCTTCTATCGCATCCCAATCTATCATGCCAGCCATTCTTGCATTTGTCAGTGCTTCACTCAAACTATCGTAAGCGGCTTTATTGTTTTTGATTAGGTCTCTGGAAACAAATTGATAAAACAACTGCCTTAAGGTAAGAATATACCCTTGCGCCTGGTATTCGGAAATTATTGTATTTGCCCATTCGATTTTTTGAGCGGTTGCTTTGTGGGGCTTGTATTGTATGAAAGCTTCTTTCACCATCAGCATTACTCCTTCTTCCAGTAATTGGCTATAGTAACATCTACCACGCACGGTAAGTCATTTAAGAAGAGATTCCCTGCTTTCTCCATTTCTGCTTTGACTATCTGGCTTATTTCTTCTGCTTCCTCAGCCTTGCACTCGAATACAAGTTCATCATGAACACAATTTACAAGTTTA
This sequence comes from Methanosarcina sp., assembly GCA_017883485.1. Classification (GTDB taxonomy): domain Archaea; phylum Halobacteriota; class Methanosarcinia; order Methanosarcinales; family Methanosarcinaceae; genus Methanosarcina. The sequence continues at coordinate 1,288 of JADGNM010000357.1, read as the reverse complement.
ACCCCCCTAGGCTCAAGGATTAAAAACAGATTACCCATTGCTATTTTAAGCATATCCGCGCAAAGTCCCGATATCGGGAAATTCTTACATTCCCGCATAATAAGGCCTTCTTGTTCTTGTTTCTCGTCTTCGGTATCCCCTTGTGGAGGATCAAACAAAAACAACCGACCAGTTAACGTGCTTGCTTTTAATTTTTTAAGCCCTTCTCGGCTTGCTTTTTTCAGATATGTATTAACTTCAGGATATAATTCCCGAAAATCTTGAATAAATTTAGCAGCTTCTTCTTCTGTAAAATCCTGGCCGGTATCCAACTTCAACTTACCTTTTAGGCGTGTTTTTCCCATTCCGTAATTCAGGCCGAAATTAACAGATTTTGCCACATTTCTTTGCAGCTTTGTGACCTGATCAACGGGCACGTTAAACATGGTTGCAGCCGTCCTTCTGTGGAGGTCTTGCGCCGTTCGATATGCTTCTATATACTTTTCATCCTTAGCTAGTTGACCGAGAATTATTAGCTCAATTTGGTTATAATCCGCAACAATAAGCTTGTTTCCCTGTTCAGCCGTGAATATACTTCTCCACTCCTTGAACCTGCTGGGCTGCTGTTGCAAGTTCGGTTTTCCGCAACTGAATCTTCCCTGCTTCGCGCCATATTGCCAAAAATTAGGATAAACCCTTTGTGTCCCAGAATGAATGAAATCAGGCAATGGCTTAATGAACATTTTCAAGAGTGTATTTGCTTCTTTAAAATCCGCTAATATTTCAAATATAGGATCAGAGGCATATTTTGCCCTCGAGTTTTTATCGGTTTTATCTAGGTCATACCCTTTCTTTTGAAGTGCTGTTTTCAGTTGCTCAGGGCTGCTGAGATTCAACCCATTAGAAACGAACGTGCCATCGAGTTTTTGTTGTTTATCATAAGTCAGAAGTTCATTTTGAAGCCATTTTTCAGATTCTTGATACTTATTCTGTATCAGGATTTTTATCTCTTCGAACTTATCTATATCCATATGAAAGCCGGAAAGTTCCAACCACACCACAGAGGGAACACATTTCATTTCAATATCAATAATGTTCTCCAGGCCAAGTAACTTTATTTTTGCTTGTTGCTGCTTCATTATCTCAGGGAGATATTTCAAATCATTAAGGGCGTACTTTTCTTGTTTTGCTGTGAGAGCTTCGCCTTTCTTAAATCCTAATTGTTCAGATTTATCTAACGTGACACCACAATACTTGAAAACAAGGTCCTTGAGAGAGGCGCCTTTCCTTCTTGCAAGCTTGCCCCCGG
>JADGNM010000356.1 GCA_017883485.1 Methanosarcina sp. | reverse complement strand
ATAGCCAACAATTAATGGAAACTAATTCAGATAAATATGCCCATTGAATCTTATGGAAGATGGCTATTGATGTTGTTTTACCCAGGCTGAATAGTTACTGTAGGACATTACAACGAGGTTTTTAGAACTCTCAAAGTGTTACCCGGAGAGTCTATTCTAAATATCAGTGGGCATTGTTCAGACAAAGCATGTAATTTCAGTATATATCCGACTTCCGAATCGTACGACCTGGTAGCCTCGATTCCGAATCCCACTCCTGAAAAAATAACATTTTTCATTTCCTATGACCATTATGGCGTAGTTAAAGTCCACAAGGATATTTCCGAATTCCACTACAAACTATGGGGCGACGAGTGGGATAAACCTCTGGGAAGCTTAAAAGGAAGCATTACTCTTCCTGTGCAAAATGAAAGTGAAATCCAGTACTGGGTCCATCCAACTGGTTATACACAGGCGGCAAATGTAGAGGATAATGTTCTTAATTTAAGGACAACGGAGATTCCTTCTAATCAATGGTATGAAATCAGAGTGGCTTTTCCAAGAATCGCATCCCCTAATCCTGGCTTGGTTAAAATAGATGATGAAGAGGGTCTTACACAAATAAAATCCATTGAGAATGAATATGAAACTCAAGGATCGATCTTAAAGAATATTTACTATTTTACAATTGCTTTTGCGGTTCTAGCCTTGGCATTTCCTCTCTTTATATACTTAAAATATGGGAGAGAACCTAAAATCGATTATGAAGCAGAATATGAGAGGGAGCCACCTACAGATTCCAAACCTGCCTTGGTCAATGCCATTGTTATTGGGGAAATGGGTATTCCTACAATGGATGGGTTCACAGCTACTGTTTTGGATCTTGCTAATTTTGGTTATATTTCTCTGAGCACTTTCAAATCAAAAGAAAGCAATGAAGATATTTTAATTGAGATTATTAATCCTGATATCTATGCGGAAGTTAATGGAAAGCTACATGAGCTGGAAGATTTCGAAAAAGACGCATTTAATTTATTAAAGAGTCATGCATCTGGAGGTAAAGTTTCCTGGGATAAACTGAAAAAAGAGCTTGGAAGTGAAACTGATTTCTACAAATTTATCAAGGCCTGGAATAAAAAAGTCAAAGCACATGCTGCAGTCGATAAACTCTTCCTGTCCACGGGAAACGAATATGTAGTTAGGTTTGGTTTAGTGATTACTGTAGCGGCAGTATTCCTTTTTTTTATGTTACCATTCTTTTTCCCTTTAGATGATTTTCCCATAGAATCACATCTGATCTTACTGCTTTTTTTAATCATAGTATTTGAGGTTGTTTTAACGATTATCTCCTTAAAGTTTGAAAAGGTGCTTGGGTGCTGGACTCCAGAAGGAAGGCTCTACTATGAACGCTGGAATAATTTTAAAAAATATCTCACAGATTTTTCTGCACTCAAAGAGTACCTCCGGAATCAATAAAGATATGGGATCGTTATCTTGTGTACGCAACTGCCCTGGGGGTCGCAATGGAAGTCCTTCACAACATGTCTCTGGTTGTTCCTTCCGAAGAACTGAAGGGAAGTAACTTCTACCTCGTACACAGCAGTTATGCTCAATTTGGTTCTGGTTTTGGGCACGCATATACTTCATCTTCTCCATCTGGAGGTGGTGGTGGTAGTGGTGGTGTCGGCGGCATAGGTGGTGGTTTCGGTGGCGGCGGAGGAGGTGCACACTAAATTACTTTAGATTGAGCTCATCCCAAAACCAACTTCATTTTCACATCAATAAGAGTTTGAACCATTTTCATAATCGGAAACTTGATTGGTCCGCGCGTTTTAGTAAATACCAACGAGTACATATAAATACAAATTTCGTACTTTGTTTTTATATCGATGAAGAGGCGCAAAAAGTTTTTTCGCAAATTTAGTCCTTCATGATGAAGCTTACGAGTATTGAGTTTTCCATAGAAACTCGATTTTTTTAGACTGCTAGATTTTTACTAAACTCCCAATTTGACAACGAAAATGCCGTCGAACTCCTGGGCAATGAGACATTAAGACTCATGGTAGTGGAACTTGTTAAGATTATCAGACAAAATTCAGGGGTTGATTGGACCCTCCGGACAAACAGAAGCTTACTACTGAAAATATTCTAAAGCAGGCAGAACTTCAATGCATGGATGTAGAGCAGTTACATCCCAGAATATTATGAAAGGGATATTCCTATCCCTCATTAAATTTTAAGCGGAGGTAAAGACTCCAATTCTCCACACTTTACAGAACCAAATAGTAATCAGAGCCAAAAACAGAAATGCATTAAACTATTAAATATATTTTTATAGTCCTGAGCGGATTCGAACCGCTGTCCCGGGCTCCAAAGGCCCGAAGGATTGACCACTACCCTACAGGACTGCACGTTAAAGCCTGTACTTATAGATTAATTCTTGTACTTAATTTTTGTGCCATATGGGGATTTTTTTCGGGCATTTCTGGGTTATAGTAATCGGCTGATAATTAGCTCATATGAGGCCCGTCGATGGTTTTGAAACTTTTAACGTAAAAGCATGTTTTGGCGCGAGGTAATTTTTGGTATAATTAATTTAAAGTAATTTATAATACCATTATAGGATGGAACTGGAAGAGACAAAAGATCGAATGGCGAAGTATGAGCGGGTTGCGAAAGAATATGTGAAAGAATAGTCCGAGGGTAAATTTCCTGCTCTGATGAAGTGTTTGATGGGAGCACAATTGCAGAGTGGCTGTATTGGGGGATGCGGTAAAGGAATGAAATGCCCTCGGACTTCTTCTTACTACCTTTGTTCTGTTTTTGATTCCTTTAATCTATTTTGAATTTTTAACCTGATAATACTATTTGTTTTGAAACGAATTTTTGTGCAGGTAATTTAAAATAATTAATGATACAATGTAATACTTGGAGCTGGGTTGTGAGTAGGGGAAGCTAGGGGTAGCTAAACCACCAGGAAATTTTCCGGGGTCACTGATTCTTCTTCGAACGAATATGCTTGGGGGAGCGTAATATTCGGAGAGGCTGTATCGGGGACGCAGTAACTGGAATTCAGTGCCTCTGGGGTCCATCTTAAGTATTACTCTTTTTTACTCTTTCTTTAATGTTTTACTTTTTCTTTCCTTTTTCCCTACTAAACCTTTATAATTAAATTCCTGTTATCCAGCTCATCCTGAAGCCTGTTTTATTCCTGAATTTTAAAGGCTCTCAGGATTTCTTTGCGGTCTACGGTTTCAAAACGTAGGGTATGAATAAATAAAGAATTACCAGAAAGTTATAATTCCAGATTCGGATTAATGTGCTTGAGGGAGCATATTCTTCGATCAGTTACTGTATTGGGGGCTACGGTAAATGGAACATGGCACTTCCGGGCTTTTTCTTAACTTGTATTCGTTTGGTTCTTCCTTTTTTCCAGTTTTATTACTAGGGAGCGCAGAGGGTCACGAATACCCCGACCTTCAGGTTGGGGATGAAGTGGACCCTCGCCTCTTTTTGATTCCGATCAAAATCT
>JADGNM010000355.1 GCA_017883485.1 Methanosarcina sp. | reverse complement strand
GCGTTTTTTATTCTACCATTGGTTATTAATCACACTTATCTGTGATGTCAAAATCAATATCAATCAACTGATTTTGGGTAGGCTGAATAGTTACCAAAATGAATGTATTGTTATTACAGGACAATTCATTAACTAATGCAAACATACGTCAAGTGAGTGATGAGTTTATTCAACCCTTTCTTATTCCTGCAAGATAGCTCTGATTTTCCGCATTTACCATTGTTACCATTGCCATCTCTCTTTCCTATTGTAGAGATACTTATAATATCTAGAAACAGCAAATGTTACTATGGAGATGATTATAGTGGTTGGTTTCGGTATGATGGACGGTTATGGTTATGGCATGATGGGATATGGCGGCGGTATGTTTTTCGGACTTCTGTTCTGGATTGTAATTATTGTGTTAGCTTATTTCTTGATAAAATCCCTCATTGAGAAGAATAAAACTAGCGGTGTTGAAGGAAAGTCTGCGTTGGATATCGCTAAAGAGAGATATGCTAAAGGTGAAATCACAAAAGAAGAGCTTGAAGAAATAAAAAAGAACGTGATTTAAGTTAATTAGACTCGCAGGCTCTAATCTGTCAGCATGCCATAAGCAGCCAGTAGATTCTCAGATGGATAACGTGGTCATGACTCGGCATATTGCTTTTCTCTCTGAAGAGTCTTTAGATGAGTGTACTTATATGAGTATTGAGAATGTTGAGATGTTTATTAAAGGCAAGCCCCAGAATGTGGTAAACCCCTTAGTGCTAAAAGGTTAAGGAGGTCAGCTGATAGCTAAACAACTTAAGCTTCAAATTCTTAACATTGTTCTCTTTCTCTTATTGTTTATGCAGCTCTTAACAGGATTGAGACTTTGATTTATTGATCTATTGGGATGGGAAGATTCTGCTGTCGTGATAAAACTTCACTTAATTACAGGTTTCGGAATGGTTACGCTCATACTGTTGCATATTTATATGAACTGGTGGTGGGTGAAGGCTCAGTTCAAAGTTTCCAAATAAGAAAGGGGGCATTTGCACGCAGGCTAAAGAAAAGGGAATAGGCACTGGTAGTTTTAAAATTCAAGTAAATGAGCTTATCCATAACGATAAAATGAGAAGTTATAGAACTAAATCCAACCATATGCAACATTTTGAAGAAAAATCTCATGACCACGAGCATCATGAAGAGAAACATGAAGAAATGAAACATGAAGAAATGAAACATGAAGGAATGAAACATGAAGGAATGAAACATGAAGGAATGAAACATGAAGGAATGAAACATGAAGGTCATGAGCCATCAGGAGGAAAAGATCACGGCAATCATCATACTCACATGCTTGAGGACTTTAGAAAAAGATTTATCGTTTCTTTTGTACTAACGATTCCGGTTTTGCTGCTTTCCCCTACGATCCAGAGCTTCTTCAAATTTGAACTTCATGTTCCTGGTGCAGATTATATCACTTTTTTGCTTTCTTCAGTTGTCTATTTCTACGGAGGTTACCCATTTCTTAAGGGGATAAAAGATGAGCTTTCTGAGAAATCGCCTGGAATGATGACTCTGATAGCAATTGCTATTAGTGTGGCTTACTTTTATAGTTCAGCTGTTGTTTTTGGGCTTCCAGGAGGTGTTTTTTTCTGGGAACTCGTGACTCTTATCGATGTAATGCTTCTCGGACATTGGCTAGAGATGCGTTCTGTAATGGGAGCATCAAGAGCCCTTGAAGAACTTGTAAAGATCATGCCTTCGATTGCTCACATGAAGAAAAACGGTGAATTTGTTGACGTGGGAGTTGACCAACTAAAAATCGGTGATAAGGTTCTTGTTAAGCCTGGAGAAAAAGTACCTGTGGATGGGACTGTTGTAGAAGGAACTAGCAGCGTCAACGAATCAATGCTTACAGGAGAGTCAAAACCTGTCACAAAAAAACCTAGAGATGAGGTTATTGGCGGTTCGATTAACGGGGAAGCTACTTTTGTGGTAAATGTAGAGAAAACTGGAAAAGACACATATCTTAGCCAAGTTGTCGAACTCGTAAGGACAGCTCAAGAAAGCAAATCAAAAACACAGGACCTAGCAAACAGGGCTGCAATGTACCTTACGATCATAGCCCTTAGTGTGGGGGTTCTGACTTTTATTCTCTGGATTATCTTTGGTCAACAACTTGTCTTTGCCCTCGAAAGGGCAGTTACTGTAATGGTAATCACATGTCCACATGCTCTTGGACTTGCCATTCCTCTGGTAGTTGCAGTTTCAACATCCATTGCGGCGAAATCAGGGCTTCTCATAAGGGACCGGCAGGCGTTTGAGAGCGCACGCAATCTTCAGGCTATTATTTTTGACAAAACTGGTACGCTCACCGAAGGAAAGTTTGGGGTCACCGATATTGTTTCTCTCTCAGTAGAGGATAATGAAAATATTTTGAGCCTTGCAGCTTCTCTGGAAGCCAGTTCTGAGCATCCTATTGCCGCAGGCATTCTGGAAAGCGCAAGGGAAAAAGGATTGGAAATCCGACCAATCGAGGGATTTAGTTCAATTCCTGGAAAAGGGGTAGAAGGGATGGTGGGAGGAAAGAAATTCCTTGTTGTGAGTCCTGGATACATTGAAGAAAAAGGAATAGCACTTAAAAACAAAAAAATTGAAGAGATTGAAGGACAGGGAAAAACCGTTGTGTTCCTGCTTGAAGGAGAAAAGGTACTTGGAGCTCTCGCACTTGCTGACATTATCCGTAAGGAGTCCAGAGAGGCAATCTCGAAGCTAAAAGGCATGGGAATAAAGTGTCTCATGGTTACAGGGGATAACCGTTATGTGGCTGCTTGGGTTGCAGGAGAACTAGAGCTCGATGATTATTTCGCAGAAGTTCTTCCTCATGAAAAGGCAGCCAAGGTTAAGGAGGTTCAGGAGAGATATATTACAGGCATGGTTGGCGATGGTGTCAATGATGCACCGGCTTTGGCGCAGGCTGATATAGGGATTGCTATTGGAGCAGGTACTGATGTTGCGATCGAAACCGCTGATATAGTGCTGGTAAAAAACGACCCAAGGGATGTTCTGAATATAATCAAGCTTTCCAAGAGTACTTACTCCAAAATGTATCAGAACCTTCTCTGGGCAACCGGATACAATGTTTTTGCAATTCCTCTTGCAGCAGGAGTTCTCTATGGATATGGGATTTTACTTAGCCCTGCTATGGGTGCCGTTTTCATGAGTTTGAGTACTGTAATTGTAGCTATTAATGCAAGGACTTTAAAGATGGAAAAATGATTCAGACAATGATTATGGGGAATCATTGGACTCAGTTCCAAAATCCAGTGATTTTTATTATTTTTTTCACTGGATTATTACTTTCCTCAAAATTAGTTTCATCAGTAAGTTAAATTTATCTTCCGGCTTCACCTTAAGTGCCAAATTTTTTCAAATATTCACAGAAGCACCTCTATATCTGGAAACCTTTAACTTTTTCATAGAAATAATTCGATACGCTCCGCTATTAGGACAGCAAATTCTTGCCTTAAAACCGTTCACTATGC
>JADGNM010000354.1 GCA_017883485.1 Methanosarcina sp. | reverse complement strand
GGAGAATTGATCCAATCTTATTCTGAACTGACACCCGAAAGGGTAGTAGTGGCTCGAGCCGGATGACGGGAAACTGTCAAGTCCGGTTCCTAGAAGACGAGACGAGAGTAATCTCGTCCTGTTATTCGACTTTCCCTCTCACAAGGGATGCGAATATCCCGATGATGCAGAGGACCGTAAACAGGATAAAAGCATAGTGCAGGCTTAAAACAAATTGAGGATAATATTCAGGCGTGATCTCCACAGGGCCGATAAAAATCGCAAAGATCATCATCGCTATACCCATAGAGAGCATCTGGCCAAGGAGCCGCATAGTCCCGTTCATTCCGGATGCAACTCCGTAATATCTCCTTTCGACAGAGCTCATAATGGCATTCGTGTTCGGAGACGAGAAAAGCCCGAAGCCTACACCGAGGACTAAAAGGGTGACAGCCAGGTACCAAAGAGACGTTGTTTCCGTAAGGAAGATTAGAAGGGAGAGTCCAATTGCAGTGATAGTCATGCCTGCAGATGCAACGATCCGGGGCTCAATCCTGTCAGAGAGCTTGCCGGCGATCGGCGAAATCATAGCCATGACAACTGGCTGCACTATCAGAATACTTCCTGCATGCCCAGGCGTGAAGCCTTTGGTATACTGAAGGTAGAAACTTAAGAGAAAGATCACTGCAAAAGTCGCGCTGTAATTGATGAGCGCGGACAGGTTCGAAAAGGCAAAGATCCGGTTTTTTGTAAGGAGAGTAATGTCAAGAACGGGAGAAGGTATTCGCATCTCGTAAAGAGCAAAAATTATCACTGCGATAATTCCCATTCCTATAAGAGCAGTACCTTTTAAGTCCGGGAGAACTGAGAACCCGTACATGACAGCTACGACAGCTGCACCGTAGATAATTGATCCTGTCAGGTCGAACCGCTCTCCCCTGCATTCGGCCCATTCACCTTTAAGCTTCCAGAGAATCAGGAAAACTACTGAGATGCCTATTGGGACGTTTACGAAGAATATGCTTCTCCAGCCAAGATACTGCGTCATTACGCCGCCAAGGAAAGGGCCGATTGAGAGCCCGATGTAAACTGCGGTAATATAGATGCCAAGAGCTTTTCCACGCTCTCCAGGGGGGAAGACAGAAGTGACTATAGCGACTCCGGTCCCGAAAATCATGGCACTTCCTATACCCTGGATAACCCGAAATCCGATAAGCATCTCTGTCGAGGGAACCATTGTCATTGCAAGGGATGCGAGGCTGAAAAGCGCTATGCCGTAGAGAAAAATCTTTTTTCTTCCGTGAATGTCGGCTATTTTCCCGAACGGGACGAGAAAAACTGCTGCAGCAAGAAGATACGCAGTTGCAACCCACGAAAGGGCAATCGCGTCCATATGAAATTCTTTTCCCATCCAGGGCAGGGCAATATTTACCGCCGAGCCGTCAAAGGGGGTGATAAATCCAGCAAGTACCGCGATAAGAAGTACAATTCGTTTTTCCATTTCGTCGACAGGAGTATTGGGGGTTTGGCATATCTCTGGAACTTCAGAGGGTAGTCCGGTATTTTCAGCAGGTGACCCGTTGTTACTTGTTTTATTCACCATGTATATCACTGGTCAGCAAGGATATCGTCTGCAATTGAGAGTATCAAGAACTGAAAGTATCAAGAATCGAGAGCGTCAAAAAGAACACAGCGCGTTTGTGCGCAAGAGAATATTTTTATAAATCATGTGCTTCATATCATTCCTTCATATATATGGTTGACTAATAAACAATTTTAGTATGATCAACCTGTTATAAATAGTATCTCTTCAACTAGTTTTCCAAAAGGCTCGAATGATACTGTTTTGCCATGAGTGTGAATGATGAACGAGGAAACAGCTATTCAGCGGATTGAGGATCTGGCAGTGTAGTGAATTTGCTGTAAAATTACAAATTTCTAGCAGTCTTTGAGTCAAAAATTCAACATCCAGAGAGCAATTTTCTCTATTGTATCTAAAAACTTGACTTACAATTTACAGCAAATTCGCTACACTGCCGAGGATCTCGACATAATTTCCGCGATGATATCGTTTACGTATCGCTCTGTCCAAAAATATTTTGTAAAAGAACTATCCTAATTAAACCAGAGACCTAATATCTCTTATTATTCTTATTCCAGCCAGCATGTGACCTCTTCAATAAAAGCGCGGATGGAAGGAGAAAGTTCTTCAGCAGGGTAGCCTATTGCAAACCCATTAAGAGCTCATTAACCAGGACTAATCCCTAGCAATTCGCATAATTTAGGATTGTCGTCCACCTGAGCTGTCGAGAAACAAACTGGAATCCAAGACCAAGTGCAGTTGCTTCAACCATATTTTCGAGACAGTGCGCAAGAGACTGTTGCTATACTGCAGGAAATCCTTTCTTTTCGGCTCCTACGATGAAGTAGGGAGCTGAGCCAATACCCGGAGCCTTTCGTCTCATGTGATTACATCACTCAAACATTGCATAGAATCACCAGTAAATACGGTAATTCTTTATTACTCCCATCGAACTGCAAAAACTGTAACATAAGTCAAAACGTACTGTCCGATAAGGCTCACCAATACCGAATGGCTGGGCAACAATTGAATCCCAAGTTGGTGCAGACGATGGATCTGTACTACCTGTACAATCAACATACACTAAACCTTTGTCTGCTGTATTGAAAGCGTTGCAAGCATGACCATATCCACCATCAAAGAAGTATACGGATACAAATGCGCATTTATATCCTGCTCTTTCTGCATTATTATGAAGCTGTTCTGCAAAATCGCCGCATATAAAATTGGAGTTATTATAATGGATTTTATCGGTTTGGTCTGTTTTCAGAAAATCTACCATCTGCTTATAGGTCGGATTGATAGCACTAAGATTGTTCACAAGTCGGATCTGGTGCCCACTGGCGCCATAATAAGAGTAACCATGAATGCTAGGATGTACTATTGCAGCTTGTTGTGCAGACATTTGAGAGTCTGATATTTTACTATTAGATGCACCTAAGGATCCTGCGTAGTGCAAAACAAACATTAGAACGAGACTAAGGAGTATCATTTCCAAAAATCTCGTTATTTCAACTCCAAATTTTTCTTCGCTCAATCATAATGTTAACACTTCTGTAATCTTCATTTTGTCTCTCTCCAAAGTTCCAAAACAGCCTGTCTTTTTCGTTGCCATTGTTGCAGAATCAAGCTAAATTTAAAAAACATTAAAAGCTATAAAGATTGATATCAGCTCCGTTGAGAATAACAGTCCCAACTGAAACATTTGAAGGAATATTAACTGTTAAGTCTCTGTAACCATTACCTCCCGGTCCAACCGACCCAATATCCCATGTGACCGTTTTATTTTCGATTTTCTCAACTTCAATTGAACTCAATTGCTTCCCGGTACCGATTTAGGAAAGAAAATTCAGAGATTTTTGTTACTATTCAGCCTACTTGAAAAAAAGTTATAGTCTCAGCTAAATGCTGCAACTATCAGAATAATAGCGGCGCTTGATTGAGTGCCGCTAGAATA
>JADGNM010000353.1 GCA_017883485.1 Methanosarcina sp. | reverse complement strand
TTTAACTATTTGTAAAAATAATCGCCATCTAAAAAGGCAAGAATCACTAAATCAACCAAATTCAATGAAAAATTTAAAGGGGGGGGTCGGAATGTAAATCATATGACACTCTTGCTTTTGCAGGTGTCACTCTGAACTCTTTTTACTTGCTCCTCAAATTGATTAATGTCTGGGAAAGAAACAGAAAAAATGCGAACGTAAAGTTGAGAACTAAAAATGGAAGTGAGTTTATTTTATCAAACTTGTCTGTCGACGAAGCCCGCGAAATATACGAAAAGCTGCAACAGGAAGACAATTAACAGGAGTACTGTATACTATGGCTGGGAGAAAACTTGGGATTGTCATTGGCACAAATGAGTATTCTGACAGCAATATTCGCAATTTACGCTTCGCAGAAAAAGACGCAAAAGACGTAAAAAATATATTACTGAGCCTTGGTATTTGTGAATTTGATAAAGTTGTGGAATCTATAAACGAACACAGCACTGATACTTTTGGTGAAATCGAACAAATGTTTAACGAGGCAGAGCACAATGATTTTCTCCTGATTTATTTTTCAGGACATGGGGAACTTGATCGACAGAATGATCTCTGTTTGTTATTCAAGAACACAAGAATGGACAGGTTGCTTGTTACTTCGCTAAATTACTCAATGATCAAAAAATGTATAAGCGATTCAAGATGCAAGACTATTATTGTAATTCTCGATTGTTGCTACAGCGGGGCTGCAGGCGTAAAAGGCAATAATTTAAAAGAAATTCTTTCCAAGTCTTCCGGATCAGGTACGGTTATACTATCGGCATCCAGTGAGTTCGACGTAGCAAAAGAAGATGAAAAACTGGAAAATGGAGTTTTTACGTATTACCTTATCGAAGGACTAAAGAATGGAGCTATTGCTGGTGATGGTAATGGCTACATAGCTCTTGACGATCTTTACTATTATGCTCATGAAAGAACTAAAAGGTATTCGCAAACTCCATACATAAAAGTCGATTGTGAGGGCAAGATTCTCATTGGAAAGAACCCCTTAAAGGTTAAAGAGCAAGAGTTCAAGAGGAAGAAAAATAAATTGGCTAAAATAATCAGAAAAGAACTCCCCACTGATATTTATAATATGTCTATGATTGTTCTTGTTGATGCCTATGAAAAACCAGAAGAATTAACCGAAAACGATAAAGAAATTAATAATTCTTTAGAATATCTTCTAGAAGGCAAAATTAGTGTTAAAACATATACCCACACTGTTCAATGTTACCTGGAAAATGAAGAAATCGAAGACTCACCTGTTCTGGCAAAATTTAGAGAACAGGAAATTCCTAGAATCCTCAAAGATCAAGATACCCCTAAAACCTTCACCAGCCCTTCAACAGGCGTGGAATTCTTACTGATTTCAGCCGGAAAGTTTATGATGGGCTCACCTTCTGATGAGCAGGGCAGGTGGGATGCCGAAGGTCCGGTTCATGAAGTAATAATTAAAAACTCTTTTTACATGGGTAAATATCCGGTCACTCAAAAACAATGGGAGAAGGTTATGGGAAGTAACCCTTCGAGCTTCAAGGGTGAAGACCGACCAGTAGAATCTGTTTCATGGAATGATGTACAGGAGTTCATTAAAAAATTGAATGAAAAGGATAGTACCGGCAAATATCGTTTACCTTCAGAGTCTGAATGTGAATACGCTTGCAGAGCTGGGATAACAACCAGATATTCGTTTGGGGATGACGAGTCTAAACTTGGGGATCACGCATGGTACGATCAAAATTCAGGTTCTGAAACTCATCCTGTTGGCCAGAAGAAGTCTAATCTCTGGGGCCTTTATGATATGCATGGGAATGTCTGGGAATGGTGTCAGGATAAGTGGCATGAAAACTATAACGGGGCTCCTTCAGATGGAAGTGCCTGGGCAAGTGGAAGTAGCTCCATCCGAGTTTACCGGGGCGGCAGCTGGGGCGACGGCGCCAGGAGCTGCCGGTCGGCGAGCCGCGGCATCGTCGATCCCGCCTTCCGCTTCGGCGCCCTCGGCTTCCGTGTTCTGAGGACACTGTAACCACTTTCAACTTTACTACTTTACCACTTATGCTGTAAGTGGAAACAACCCCGGCGAGCCCGAAGGTTCGAAGCGTGCGAAGCCGCCGAACCTGAGGTGCTGAGCCCTGCCCGGGTCTTTCAAAAATTTGTGATACATAATTGGAAAGTTTGTGAATTGTTTACTGGGGAAGGGCCGGCAAAAAAAATAAAAAATAAGTATTGAAATTAAGTCCTCTTGAGCGAGCGAAGCGAGCGAAACGGACCTCGTGCTCCCGAGGCGCAATTCGGGTGCGTCAGCCGCCGAACTTGGGGCACTGAGCATTCATATTTAACAAAATAATTATGTTGCTCAGGCAGTGCTACCCTTTTTCTATTTTAGGAGTATTTGATATAATTCTTGTGCTAGCGGTTTTTATGTAGCTCTTACTTGTCAAATTTTGATTTTTAGAAAAGCAAAGGCCGTTTGCTACGCAAACGTACAAGACACGTTTAATAAACTATTCCGGTTGTTTTGTTTCCTATTTAACTTATGCACACACCGATTTTTAAGTCCTCTTGAGGGAGCGCAGCGACCGAAAAGGACACCGTGCTCCCGAAGCGGAACTCGGGAAGCGGAACTCGGGAAGCGGAACTCGGGAAGCGAAGAGTCTATATTTCTGTGTATGCATACACATATACATGGGTACAAAAACACTTTCAATCCGGGATGAGACATACACCCAGCTAAAAAATGCGAAATTGGAAGGGGAAAGTTTCAGCGATGTTATCGACCGCTTGCTCAAGAAGAAAAAAGGTAATCTATCAGTTTATTTTGGTGCACTGAAAGATGAAGAACTTCTGGAGAGGCTGGAAGAAGATTCCAGGAAAATACGGAAACTTTCGAGGTTCAGGACATGATCGTACTTGACACCAGCGCCCTCATCGACTTTTTCAGGGGTGAAGAAAAGACCTGGGAATTCATGGACGACGATGTGACAACCACTGCTATAAGCTATTACGAAATTCTCTCCGGCGTCAAACACAGAAAAGCCAGGAAAGAAGAGCAGTTCTTCAGAAGGTTCTTTTCAGAAATCGAGGTTCTGGACTTCGACCGGAAAGCTGCGGAAGAAGCGAGTGAAATAATGGGCAGGCTGCTGAGCCTTGGAACCCCGGTAAACAGCATGGATGTGCTCATCGCCGGTATAGCCTCGGCAAACGGGGCGGAAAAGATAGTCTCCAGGGATAGTGATTTCCTCAGCATCGGGAAAGTTTCAAAATTTGATGTTCTGGTTTACTGACCATAATGTGAGTGCAGCGACCAAAAGGATTGCGGGCTCCCGAATCGCAATATGGTTGCGTAAGCCGCCGGGCCTGAGGTGCTGAGCCATTCATATTCAACAATATAAATATGTTTGCGCAGGCAGTGACATTTTAGGCATTAAACGAGACTATCAAGCTAACATTTAGGCTAATTTTCTGATATAACACCTAGTCGTCAATTTTTTACTTTTAA
>JADGNM010000352.1 GCA_017883485.1 Methanosarcina sp. | reverse complement strand
TTGCGTTTTTTATTCTACCATTGGTTATTAATCACACTTATCTGTGATGTCAAAATCAATATCAATCAACTGATTTTGGGTAGGCTGAATAGTTACTATTCTTTACTTCTTTTCCTTTCCTTTTTCTTTCTTGCCTTTTTCCTTCTTTCCTTTTTCTTTATAGATCTCCTTTTTAACAATTCCAAATTCATCGACAGTCGTCTGGGTTGTAGTCAGGATGCTGAAGGTCGTGCACATTGCCGTAGATACGAAGATAGCAATCATTATGGATATCTGGTATTTGATCGCAAGAAGAGGACTTGCACCTCCCAGGATCTGCCCTGTCATCATTCCGGGCAGAAAGACAAGGCCTGCTGTTGCAATGTTTGCAAGAGTCGGTCGGAGCGCTGAGCGCAGGCCTTTGCGAATATAGGGCAAAAGAGCTTCGTACCTGCTTGCTCCCAGGGAAAGGTTGTAAAGGTACCTGTTTTCATTTCTTCTGATATCCTCATAAAACTCCCCTATGCCTACCACATTGCCGCTGAGCGCGTTCCCTAGAAGCATGCCCCCTATTGGGATCAGGTAGCGGGCTTCCAGAAGGCTTCCGAGGTCAAGCACGAATTTGTTGAAATACAGGAGCACGCTCAAATTTGCCGCCGTAAAGGAAAGGATCACCGGAAGAAACAGCTTATCCATTTTAAGCTCAACGTTGCGTATGGCTGTATAGCTTGCGACCGTAGCCATTCCCAGTAACCATGCAAGATTCAATATCCTGTTGTTCAGCTCAAAAATAAAAGTTAAAAACACGCCTACAAGAAAAAGCTGGATTGTCATGCGTAAAACCGAGTTTAAAATCTTCTCAGTAATTTGCAGTTTTATCCTGTAATTGATCGCTAGAGGGACCGCAAGAAGTAAAAAGCACAGTATAAGGGAGGTTATGGATATATCAGGGCTTGCCATTGAGATTATTCTCCTAATCTTTACTCTCGAGTTTTGTTGTTTTCAACCTAAGGTCTTTCTCGTGTTTTATTGTTCTAACCGAGACTAACGGAGATTCTCTTTTCCAATCTCTACAAGCTCTACTCCCTCTCTTTCCCACTCTTTATCATGAGAAATTATGAAGAGGGTCCAATCTTCGTTTTTAAGAAAATGGTCAGCAACCTTTTTTTTAAGCCCGGAGTCAAGGGCTGAAGTTGCCTCATCAAGCAGAAAGATATCTCTTCCAAGCATCAGGGCTATGAGGATTCCTATTCTTTGCTTCTCCCCACCTGACAAGGTTTCAAAATTTTTCTCAAGTATATCCTTTTCGAGATCCATTTCCTTTATCAGTGTGTTTAACCTCTCAGGGCTCCTCTTTTCCCTGTTAGGACGGTAAGAAAAAACCTCATCAAGCAAGTCCTTTACAGGCCCTTGCCCAAGGTCCGTGTCCTGGGAAACATAACTGACCTCTTTTCGTATTTCCCAGGCTACCTGAGAGTTTACTGGTTTTTCCCTGAAATAGAGTAAGCCTTCAGAGGGTTTTTTAAATCCCATGAACATTTTGAATAATGTTGATTTTCCGGTTCCTGATTTTCCTCTGAGAAGGACTTTGTTGCCTCTCAGAATACGAATCGAGAAATCCGAGATTATTTTTTTACTGTCGAAAGACATGCCTATATTTTCGTACCTTATTATCTCTTCCTGCATTCTTTGCCCCACGTTTCTGGTCCAGAATTTTTTTCTACTTTTTTTTACTTTTTTGAGAATTTTGTTCTGTGAAGTATTCGGGAGCTTAGAGTAGTTCTCAGCCAACGTCTAACCTATAAAATTGTCCGTCTCCCGAAGGCTTCACAGAACCCCGAAGGTAATAGTAGAAGCAAGAAGCTCCGATGCTTTAGCGGAGTGGATAGTTCACTTAGCTTTGATTTCCCTGCTCATATCTCTGTAATATCTGAACAGATCTTCTCCCCACTTTATTGCTTTCCTGTCAGAACTTATCACATACTGGCTATCAAATTTTCCGCTTTCGGTAAAAAGCCCAAGGATCATTATTCTGTCAGTAGAGATGATAGCCGCAGGAATATCCATTCCCTTTTTATCCAGAATAAAAAGGTCGGTGTTATCCATATTGAGGAACTTTTCTCCCTCTTTTTTGAAATCTTCTTCAAACCGTAAGTACACGGCTTCACTCAGGTTAAGGGAAATTTGTGTGCCATTTCTGGCAAGGCTGAGAAAAAAGGCAGGAAACTGCGGGTGGAAATAAGAAAGGAACAAGTGGATGCAGCTTGAGTTTGAAAGGTGCTTTACAAACTCGGGATTTATATCAAAAGTATGGCTGAGGTCAGGTTCTATCAGGCGGTAGGTTCTGAGCTCATTAATTCTTTTTTTCAGATTTGCGGGAATCGGAGCCAGTTTCCTGTCTGCCCAGAAACGCGGATCCTTCTCAAAAACTTCCAGGGTATCAAGAAGAGGCTGCATCTTTCCTACGACTATTTCCCCTATTGAGCTGAGCCTGTACATTTCGCCTTCATGTATTACAAGATTATCTTCTTTCAATCTTTTGATCTGAGGAAGGAGAGCTGTTCTGGATTCCTGAAGCTTTTCAAGGATTTCTTCGATATTCTTTGGACCTTCTTTCAGGAGCATAAGAAAATCTTTTCTCTTATCCGAGAATAAGATCAGATCAAGCAAGTTTGAATTCATTCCACAGTCTCCATCCGGAATTTATAAAAATGATTTATCATTCTATTCTTTTTCTGTCTTTATATTTAATGAGTGCCAGATTGGTATAAACATGTCGGATTTAATAAAAAACATCGCGAAGTTCCTCACCAACCGGGAAAGCATCTATCAATTTTTACAAAATGTGGAGGTGAGAATTGTCCAGTACCTGTAGATAATTGAGTATCAGGAACTTTGATATAGATCTGGTCCGATGTAAAACCAGTTCAATTTAAAACGCGGCTCAATTTAAAGAGCTCCCGGAATGAAAGAGTTTTTATTAGCAGTATAGCGTGAGGAAGGGCAATGGAGAAAGAAAGATTATACCAGTTGAAATCCGAAGCAAACCAGATTAGCCCTATTCTTAATATCGGAAAGAATGGGGTGACCGACACTTTAATCGAAGAATTGAACAAACAGATAAAAGCTAACAGGCTTGTGAAGGTAAGAGTACTCAAGAGTGCTGAGGAAGGAAAAGATGTGAAGGCTATTGCAGATGAAATTGCAGAAGCTACAAGATCAACACTTATAGAGGTACGCGGAAGGACCGTTGTCCTCTACAGGTGAGGAAAAGAGCTCAGGACTTCTTTCCTTAATCTCGGTTTTACTGGGCGGCTTTTATCAACAAAAGCCTGCCTTTTACTCAAACTGACTAACTTCCTATCTTTTAAAATAAGAATAAGGTTTTTCTATAGAACTACCTCTATAAGTTAAGATCCATTGTAGAGGTCCGCTTTAATATAATATTATTGTAACTATTCAGCCTACCCAAAATCAGTTGATTGATATTGATTTTGACATCACAGATAAGTGTGATTAATAACCAATGGTAGAATAAAAAACGC
>JADGNM010000351.1 GCA_017883485.1 Methanosarcina sp. | reverse complement strand
TCTTGTCATAGAACACTAAACAATTCCAAGATAACGGCGGGCGGCCCTTGCATACCCCATCCTTTAGGTTGGGGTGGCCGCCCGCAATTTGATTTATTTCGGACTGGCCCGAGCTTGCGCTCGGTGAAAAGACAGGTTATAGACAGCGAATATGGTTTTTCGGTCGCTTTGCTCCCTCAAGAGGACTAATTTATGGCATCTCGGAAAAGTTATTTAGGTAAAGATATATCGTTAGATTTTGGAACTGAGCAATTCAAATCATAATCAAGAAAATTCCATTAGTAACTACTATTGATGGATGAACTCAAACTATGAAGCTTAAAACAAAATTCTCAAAAATTACGAAAGCATCCATAATTATCTTTGCCTTCTTGATAGCGTGCGTTGCCTACTCTTTTATTGAACCATACCTTATAGATGAAAAGACAACCGCCACTAATGACAGCGATGTGCCGCAAAATTTCGTCGGCAAGAAAATCATTTTTGTTTCCGATATTCATAACGGTCAATATTTCAAAAGAGAAAGAGTTGCCGATGTGGTCAGAAAAGTAAACGACCTGAATCCAGACATTGTCGTTCTAGGCGGCGATTACGTTTACGGCGACAGAAAATATATCGAACCCTGTTTTGAAGAGCTTGCCAAACTTAAAGCGAAAATGGGAATCTTCGGGGTTACAGGAAATCACGACGAATGGGAAGATCACGACCTCACGGTAAAAAGTATGAAAAAAGCAGGCATTACCGTTCTAAGCGACAGGGCAGAGTGGCTAAAAATCGACAAAGATAAAATCAAAATTGCAGGGATAGACTGGTACTCTACCTCCGAACCTGATATCGGTCCGCTTATAGAAGACGCTGGAGAAAATGATTTTGTTATTTTAGTATCACATACGCCAGATTTTGCCGAAAAACTAAAAACCAGTAAAATCGACCTGATGCTCTCAGGTCACACGCATGGCGGACAAGTTACGTTTTTCGGGCTATGGGCGCCATATTTGCCCTCTCAATATGGACAAAAATATAGGACAGGAGTTATAAAAGATGATAAAACCACGGTTTTGATTTCCAACGGTATCGGGAGCATGCTTTTACCAATTCGTTTTTTTGCCAGACCGCAGATCAATATAATCATTTTGGGAAAGGAGTAAAAAACTGACAGGTGGTCCCTCAATAAGATCGCCACCGATCCAATCTTTATTTGAGTACTCCGGGCGGGCATCAACTGATTCATGTTCTAAAAGTTGCAGAGATTGAGATTCAAAAGTGTAATTATTTCGTAAGTTAACTATATTTGCTCGACTTTTCTATAATGTCTTTCTATGACGGCACTTGTTAAAGGGTAAAATTGGAGAAAATGACAAATAGATATCATGCATATTCTTGTTAACTGTAAATTCGTTATTTAAACCACTTTATATGGAGATGCGTGGAAGATTCTATAGAAAATGCCTGCTCAAGAGCTAAAAGATGCAGATTATTTTATCAAAATATTGAGGCAACACTTACCCGAATTAAGAGAAAAATATAGTGTAAACTATCTTGGGATTTTTGGGTCTTACATTCGCGGGGAGCAGACCAAAGATAGTGACCTTGATATTCTGGTTCAATTCGATAAAAAACCAGGGCTTCTGAAATATATTGAACTAGAAAACTATTTAAGTGACCTTTTAGGAGTAAAGGTTGACCTGGTAATGAAAAGTGCGCTTAAACCCAATATCGGAAAGCGAATTCTGAATGAGGTAAAGGCTCTATGAAAGTAGAGGAAAGAGATCCCGTAGATTTTTTAATGGATATACTCGACTCAACTGAAAAAATAGAAGATTTTGTTGAAGGATTTGATTTTGAAGAGTTTTCCAAGGATACAAAAACAATATACGCAGTGGTACGTGCTCTTGAAATCATAGGGGAAGCAACAAAAAATTTACCAGATTCCCTTAAAGTGAAGCACTCTGAAGTTCCCTGGAGAGATATGGCTGGATTTCGAGACAAAGTAGTACTTGGCTATTTTGGTATTGATCTTGAAGTTGTCTGGGATACGGCAGTAGAAGATGCTCCTCTTTTGAAGCTTTTAATCGCAAAAATTCTTGAAGAAATGGAAGCAGGGTCCTGTTGATTTCGTCACTTCCCGAATTGCGCCTCGCCCGAGTTTCGCTTCGGGAGCACGAGGTCCGTTTCGCTCGCTATGCTCGCTCAAGCGGAATAGTTTTTGGCGAAGACGTTTAAAACGAGTTTAAACAGTTTAAACAGTTTAAACAGTTTAAATGATTATCCGTGAATCAGCTTTGGAAGGCAGCTAGTGCAGACCCACAGGCTTTGCATTTTGTGCCTGAGAGGCAGGAGGTAATGGGTGTCTTCGCTGGCTCCGCAGATGAAGCAGCGGATGTAGATGTCTTTTTTCCTGGGCTGGGCCTCTGCTTTTTCTCTATTGAATTCGATTGTGTGTCTTTCTTCAATTGAGATTGCATTTTCGGGACAAATGCCTATGCAGAAGCCCATGCCGTCACAGAGTTCTTCGGAGACTACTTTTGCTTTTCCGTTAATTATTTGAATAGCACTTTCGGCGCATGGGGCGACGCACTTTCCGCAGCCAGTGCATTTTTCTTCGTCGATTTTTACGATTAATCGTTTGACTATGAAAATGACCCCCGTTTAAGATAGGTAAAAAAAGTACTGAATTGTGCGGTTAACTGCCTGAAATGCCTGGAATTGCATGGAATTGCCTGGAACTAGATTTCAGCAAGCAATAACTGCATTCTGATCTCAGGTAAGTACCCCTCTCTATGCAGCATTTTTTTATAATCGTTTATTACATTGCACAATTTGCGGGTGTATCTTATCAGGTCTGTACCTGCTTCTCCTTTAAATAATATTTTTTCGGCTTTCTCTAAAAGGTCCGGACAAACAAACACCAGTTCCTGTTTGGTGTGCAAACAGAGAGCTGAAAAATCCCTGTGAATGCTCATACTTCTCTGCAGCAGTTCCTTATCCAGAGCGTTTTTAGAGACATAGTTTTTGAATTTTGTATAAGCATAAAAACTTGCAATATTATAATTTAACGAATTTAATATTAAATATAACATATTTTCTGTCTTTGGAAGTTGAATGTCCTGGAGCTCGGGTTTCGAGCCTTCACAATCTTCGCTGTCTTCCATTCTTCGGTCACTGGTTGTATCTTGTTTAATTTTATTATCTGAAATATCCATAACTCTTATTCCTAAACTTATTTCGATAGGAACTGAAGTTCCGATCCCTAATTCGGCCTCAGAATCTTATTCATTACAAAGTGGTTGGAATATAATAGGCTTGCGTTTTAATCTTTCTAATTATTTTTCTCTTAATATTCGACCCTAATTATAAGTGAATTATCAGTGGGGATTGCATTATACAACCTATATTCCTAATGAACTTATTTCTAAGTTTCAAGTTTTTTTGTCTGAATTAACTTGACTATGTCACATTACCAAGTAAAGCATCATCATTGACCTCATACGCCAAATATTATGTTTGCAGTGAAATCGATGACAGCTATTGGAGT
>JADGNM010000350.1 GCA_017883485.1 Methanosarcina sp. | reverse complement strand
GAATAGATAAGTTCCCATAAGTAATTTTTTTAAAAAAAGGAGTATTTAGTACCTTTAATCAAGTTTTAAAGCCCTAATCGAGAGATTGGCAAAGGCTCATGTAAATTCAAGAATTGCAGCCTCATTCATCAACTCTGCAGCAGGCTTCTTTTGGCGCCTCCTCTCTTTCGGATTCAGCCCTGTCCAATTCGTTATGGATAAGAGTTATGCAGTGATCGGAGTGAAGGGAAATAGGGCCTACCGAGGTTATTTTTGCCCCTGCCTCAAAAAGCTGTTCCTCCTCTTCTTCGGTAACACCTGTGTGATCCCCCAGAATAAAAACCGGATCCCGGATTTCGCGGGCAAATTCTCGAACATCTTTCCCATCCTCTCTCAGGTAAATCAGGGTGCGCCCTTCAAATTCTGAGAGCAGGGAATTTAAATTTCCCCTGCGGATCCAGACGCCCGGAGTAGAACGGGTATCCTTTTCGGGTGCATCCTTCTGAAGGGCTTTCTGGATGAGTGAACCACTGCTTCGCTCGTCGGGATTGAGGTACTTCAGGTTAAGCCCTTCGAATCTAATTATTTTTCCGGGGTCAGGCTCCCCCAAAAGGAGCAGGTGTATATTTACATCCCTGCGCATTCCGAAAGAGAGAAAAAGGGCAGAGCTTACGCAGCGACAGAGAATATCCATCCTTCCCGCAGAACCGGGAAGATCATTTAAGGAAAAGTCGCCGCTTGTCTTTGCCTTGTGCCCTATGATAACGATATCGCGCATGGGCACTATATTTACGTAAGGTATATAAAAGGTGTATCATGCTGGTTCCGTCGACGAAGATTTGACAGAGAAAAAAAGATTAGTAAGTAAATAGAAGATAAGGGGATGAGTAAAATAGTATGAGACTCCTAGTATCACTGAACCTGTACTCCTGTATCCCCCAGCACAGTTTTCCCGAAATTCTGCTCCCCAAAGCATATTTATTCGAAAAAAGGATCAGCAAATCCTAGAAACATGTTTGATGTGGTAGATTCTTCTATCTACTTCCCAACCCATTACTAATAAATAATGGAAACTATTTTAAGTTAATCATTCGAAGTGTGAAAAATTTTGAATTTAGATTAACCAAAATAAGTTACAAATTCTGTGATGGCATTCATGTTCGCGCTTAACTTTGCTCCTCAGTGCTAAGTCCTGATATAATAAGGACGGGATATGGATATTAAGGACGGGATACTTATGAAGATATTAGCTATTTCTGATCCCCACGGGGATTATTCGAAGATAAAGAAAATGATAAAAAGAGCCGGAGATTTTGACCTTGCCGTAATTGTCGGGGATATTACCAATTTCGGGCCCAATGAAAAGGTTCGGGAATTGACGGAATTGTTTGACAAACCTGTGCTTGCAATTCCCGGAAACTGCGACCAAAGGAGTATTCTGAAAGCTCTTGACGCTTCAAAGGCTGTAAACCTTCATGGGAAAACCGAGCAGATAGGAAAAGTCCGGTTTATAGGGCTCGGAGGCTCAAATCCTACTCCTTTTAATACTCCCTTTGAGCTTTCTGAAGAAGAGATAGAAAAAGCTCTTGAAGGAATGGTCTGCTCTGCCGAAAAAGCAGAGGATTGCGGGACCATAGTACTTCTTACGCATGCCCCTCCTCACGGGGCCAGGGATAAGCTTCCCTTCGGGCACGTGGGCAGCAAAGCCATAAGTAAATTCGTTGACAGGGTTGACCTTGTTGTCTGTGGGCACATCCACGAGGCAAAAGGTATTGATAAAGTTGGAAAAACTGTCGTGGTAAATCCCGGAGAAGCCTGCAAGGGTTCCTGCGCTCTTATAACCATTGAAGAGTCCGGAAGCAAACAGATTGAAGTTCAATTTGTCGAAGTATAAGGACAACCAGGCTTTCGGAATCGCTATTGGGCTCTACGGGCCTTTAATTCGCTTTTTATAACCCAGGTGACTATTGCCAGTCTTTAGTATGCATGTGAACCTTTTTCTCCTTTGGAGGATATATTCATTAGTAGAAGTATCCCTACTATAAAGTAATATTTTCTTTTTGATTATTCTGTTTATTCACTATACCCATATTTAGTTACTCAATTTAGGAGCAATATTCGGGCATTGGTCTACTGCCGCAGGAATCATCGAGATAAACGTTACAGAGGTTGAACTACGGGCGCGGTTGAAGATTTTGGTTTTGATCCGGTTTTTCTGGATTTCATGAAAAAATTGGCCATATCCGTTCTCATAGGGATCATGGTAGGTATAGAAAGGGAAAATAGAGCCCTTGAGCATGAAATTTTCGCGGGTGTAAGAAGTTACACCATAACCTGCATAACAGGCATGCTTGTCGCTCTCGTAAGCAAAGAAACAGGTCCAGGCTTTGTTTATATAGTCACGCTTTTTTTCGGAGCAATCTGTTCCATAGTCACCTATTGCAAGATTTCTATTTATAATCGAATTGGAGTTACCAGCCCTATTAGTCTTTTTTTTATTTTCATTGCCGGAGTTCTTGTTGGCTATGACTACTGGCTGTTTGCTATTGTCTCTTCAATAATTGTCGCTATTCTCCTAATTCAGAAACAACCCCTTCACAAGTTTGCAGGAAACCTAACAAAAGAAGAGCTCTATAATGCAATACAGTTTTTAGCTGTGGCTTTCATACTTTATCCGGTGATGCCCGACAAGCAATTTTTTGGGCTTGTAAACCTCAGGTACGCAATCCTTATCGTAATTCTTGTTTCACTCATCAGTTTTTTAAGCTACGTGCTCTTGAGAATGTTCGGGACAAAAAGAGGAATATGTTATTCAGGCTTCGTGGGTGGTTTTGTCAATAGTGAAGCCACAACAGGAGCTCTTGCAGGACTCTCAAAAAAAACAGCAGATATGACAGAACCTGTCCTTACTGGAATCCTGCTCTGTAATATCTCAATGCTCACTAGAAATCTCATATTAGCCCTAATAGTTGATCCAACCGGTCAGACAACCAGGCTTATGTTTCCCCCCCAATTTGTAATTATCCTTGTCTCCACAGCGATGGTTTTCAAACATAACAAGAAATTATGCCCAATTGATGGAGCAGATATTAAGATTGAATCTCCTTTCTCACTTGGTCAAGCATTTAAATTCGGCATTGCATTTTCCCTGATTCTTATCATAGGAAATCTTGCTTATAATACCGGAGGGACTGTCGGAATTTACGCCACCGCCCTTGGAGCTCTTGTTAGCAGTTCGGGAGTGATAGTTTCGGTTACTCTTCTTGCCATAAGTGGAAACATCTCCCACGCAACTGCAGCAAATACCGCAATACTCGCAAGCCTTATCAGCACGATTAACAAAATCCTGCTTTCGAAAATTTCCGGTTCCGATGCCCTGTTTTCCAGCTCAAAGAATACTTTCGGAGTAATTGCGATTATCGGCGCTCTTGCTTTGATTTTATGGAATTACATCTGAGTAGCTTGACTATGTCACATTACCAAGTAAAGCATCATCATTGACCTCATACGCCAAATATTATGTTTGCAGTGAAATCGATGACAGCTATTGGAGTAAC
>JADGNM010000039.1 GCA_017883485.1 Methanosarcina sp. | reverse complement strand
GTGCTGGCCAACCTGGCCCTGATGCTGATCGGAAGGATACCGGCAAGGATCAGGGCGACGATGAATATCTTCATCCAGTCGACCTTTACACCAGGTTTTGGGTCTTTAATAATGGGCTGGAACTTATGTTGCTGGATAGCTCCGAAAACACCGAATATTATAAAAGCAGCGAGTGATGCCACATAGGCATGTAACACCCAAACAGGTTCAACCCCGTCGATCCACATTAGTGTTGTGGTAGTATCCCCCAACACGCTGCCGGCTCCGCCTGCGTTGCTGGCTGCGACTATCGCGGCCAGGAAACCAATGTGCACCTTTCCCTTAAAAACGACCATCGCGATAGCCCCACCGATCATCGCCGCGGCAATATTATCAAGGAACGATGATAGCACCATGATCATAAAAAGGAGGACGAGCCCTCCTTTCCAATCATCTGGCAAGAACTTAGGGAGTACTTCCGGGACATTAGATTCTTTAAATATTTTAGCAAGGATACTAAATCCGAACAACAGGCCGAGCAGGTTCAACAAAATCCTCCATTCACCTTCCTTTGCATCCGTGCCGGCAATATGATAAATAAGGTTGAAACGGGGATCGAATGCGAATTTGAAGATAAGAACCGCGGCAAGACCGGCCAAAGCCACATGCATGGTTTTTTTATGAAATATCGCTACTCCAATAAGGGTTATGGCAAAAAGTATAAATTCAATCCTTACCGGACCGATGGATGGAACCATTATTAATTAACTTATTTATTCAAGACATATTTTATATAAGCCGGGGTTAGGCTGTTTCCTGTTAACCTTATTAAATAGATACCAGCCGGGTGTGTATTTAAATCTAAAATAAATTGCCTGTTTGCTTCTGAAAAAATGATTTCCTTATTTTTCACGATATTCCTCCCTAAACAATCTGTGGCTGAAAGAAAGAATGTCCCGTTTTCACCGGATTTTTAGCGGAATCCTTTTTTCGTTTGTAGGCCTCCTCGTCAGTGTAACAATCAGACTCGCCATGAGCATTCCCTGGGATATTCCTTCTATAATTCTTTTGATAGGCACATTTACCGCATTGGTCTTTGGTGTCGAAATCTTATGGGTTGTCCTCGCAGGCACAGTGATTTCATATTTCCTTTTCTGAATCAATAAGGTGGGATGGAGTTGATCGTTAGAGCAAAGGATGTGAAAAGAGTATTACTGCTGCAATTATTTAATTAGGAGCATGACAAAATGTTATATGACAAATGTTATATGAGTAGAAAGGATAATGACAAAGGGATATAACAAGAAGTAAAAATTTAAATAGGATAGGTAATGCTTCGATAGAACCGAATTTATGAAGTGTAAATCTTTTCTGCGCTGACTATGATTTTGTTTTTAATAACTGTTAACTGTATTATTTTAAAAAATTCGCAGCTTCGAATCCGGCTTTAACAGAGCCATTCATGCTTCTTTCAGGGTAATTTGTTGAAGAGAACATTCCTGCAAGGTATAATCCGGAGGGACCCGCAGCAAAAGGCAGAACCTTTTGAAGATACCCCTGCTCATAGACTGGTGCAGTATCCATTCTGCGGAAGAGCTTTGCCCAGTGAACGTCTGCTCTTGAAAAGCCAGGAAACATCTTTTCTAAGCCCCTAAGGTAGGAGTCTAGGACTTCTTCTTCTTTTTGTATCCAGCGAAAATCCTTTTCGTCCTGGAAATAGGAAGTTATATAGACAAGGTGTTCTCCGTAGTCCTCAAGAAGCATGAAATTAGTGTGCTCGATTACAGCCCCAAAAGGCACATCAGCTTTTATGTTCAACCAGTAGTTCCCATCTACCATGAGCCTTTTTTCAAGCCCGATCAGGGCGCACGCAGTTCCTTGATAGCGGATACTGAGTAAAGTTTCACGGAGGTTTTCGAGCTTGCCTTTCGTGAGTGTATCCAGCACTCTGGGCTCAACAGTTGAAATCACCGCATCGCATATTACAAAGTTCCCGTCGGTAATTACTCCCTGCACCTTATTGTCATTGATTACGATCTCAGTTACCTCTTTATTTTTGAGGATCTTGCCGCCATTTGAAGTTATTTCTCTTGACAGGGCTTCTAATAGGGAGTTAAACCCATATCTCAGGTACCCTAATTTCTCTCCTTCTTTTCCCCTATCCGCTCTTATTTTCACACGCCCTATAAGCCAGGCTGCAGAAACATTTTCGGCATTGTCGCCAAATTTGCTTTTCATGAGAGGGGCAAAGAAGTTTTCATATACCGACCTGCCTGCGCCAGCTATAATCCAGTCTCTTGCTCTCATCCTGTCATAAGGGGTCTTATCATTTATTGTCTTTATCCTCAAAACCAGCAAGCCAAGCTTCACCAGGTCGGTAAAGGAAAGCGGACTAAAACGCAAGATTTCAGCAGGAGTGTTCATAGGGTAGTTTTTCCCGTCCACAAAATAAGCATTTGTTCCCTTAATCCACAGCATTTGCTTCTCAAGCCCAAGTTCTTTTATCAGGGCAATAAGTTCCGAATCGCTCCTGAATATATGATGGTAATACTTTTCGATAAAATACTCTTTCCCGTTATATTCCTGGCAGTAACTTGCAGCCATCCCCCCTATTTCCGCATCTTTTTCAAAAATTGTGATTTCATTCGATTTGCAAAGCTTATATCCGGCTGACAAACCTGCAAGCCCACTTCCTATTATTATAATTTTCATGTAAATTCCTTTTACTTATAATTCTTTTTACTTTTGACGATAAAATCGACTTTCCTTTTTACAGGCTAACTTCGATTCTTTTCAAGACCCTTTTTGTAGTAAAGGATGAATTCCCTTCCCTGTCGCAGGGTAAAGTTATAGAAAGCATATTCATCTTTAGAAATTTCTCTGTACATGTGGTATTCCACAGGTGCTATTATTGCATCGTAATTCAGGTTCGACGGAGGTTTTCTGAAATACGACGCCTTTTTGTAGTCCCTCAAGTACCAGGGCAGAGGCCAGTAAAGGTCGTCGGGATCTAAAACGCACAAAGTTAGAGTGTCTGGATTCTTGTTGAATTCCTCGATTTTTTTCATAAGATCCCTTATTTCCGGAGACGACTGTGTGTATGTCATTCGTTCATTCGGGTCCATACTTTTGTAAAAGTTTACAGAAACGCACTGAAATAGGGATATTATCAGGGTGAGTGCCAGAATACCTGCTATCAGGGTGCGAACTCTGGAACGATCTATCTTGAAAGCAGTTTTTTTGCCTGATTCCGAACTTCCGTTTTCTGCTTCAGATATCTGTTCTGTTTGTCTGTTATCTGTTTGTCTGTTATCTGTTTGTCTGTTATCAGGCACTCGGGAAAAAAACTCTCCGAGGTAAGCCCCTGCTAAAATCCCGAATGGTAGGATAATATGCACTACAAGCCAGGGAACTTTTTCCTGAAGATAGGAATAGAGCAGCAAATTTGCAACTGCCCAGTAAGAAAGAAATAGGAAAAAGGCGGTATTTTTGTCTTTCTTTTTAAGGAAATGGATAATGCCCATAATTCCAAAGAATAATATCGGGATTTCGTATAAAAGAAGAATTGGGATGTAGAAATAAAAGGGCCCTCCCAGGCGTTGGATTCTATGCATTTCCATCCAGTGAGAAAAAGCCATTTCTACGATCGAGATGGGGGATATCCAATTTTTGAACAGGTTTGTGTAAAATAGCATTGCAATGAAAATAAATAGAACGCTTGAGAGAAGAATCTCAGGAATAAAGGGATAAAAAGCTGAACTTTTGAGAAGGAGAGCTTTCTTTAGACTTAGCTGTTCTTTTTTCCGATAAAAATAAAACTTGTATAAGAAGTAGATTCCAGCATAAGCTCCGAACATCAAGATGATCAGATAGGAGTTTTCCATTGACGATACAGCGATGGCAAGTGAAGACGCGACAAGGATAAGATAAGGGTATCTCTTTGAACTTTGAATGTTCTCAAGGTAGCGAATTCCTCCTACGACGGTAGCCAGCGTACAGAAAATAATGATCGGATCATCTCTAAAGAACCGTGAGTAGTACACCATACTCGGAGAAAATGCAAGCAAGAAAGCCGACCAGAGTACTCCTCTTTTCCCGATTTTTTTCTCCAGCAGAAAGAGCAGAGGAATTGCAGCCACTCCGAAAAAAACAGGAATCAGGCGTGCTGTTGCATCATTTATTCCAAGAAAATGAAAGATAACAGCAGTAGAATGAAAAATAAAAGGTCCGTGATAAGAGGGTTGATAGATGTATTCTCCGGTATTGAGAAGTTTCAAAGTGAAACTGGCGTGTACGCTCTCATCATGGTGAAAAACCCGTTCTCCAAGATCAAACAGTCTGATTAGCAGAGCAGAAAGGATTATAAGGAACCCTAAAACTTTATATTTTTTCTCAGAAATCACTGGTGTGTTTTCGATTTCGGCAGATGAATTTTCAATATTGTCATCTTGATTTTGCTGCATTGTTTTCCAAACCTTCCAGCCTGGCTGCTTCCTTATAAGGCATAAGTATATTTAAGGGATACGATGAAACGTTGTCCTCACAGCCAGGTTCGGGTTTTCTGCCTGAAAGCTTCATTTTATCCTTGAAAAATATGTAAAGCTTATGAGTTCTTAAAAAAAGGAAACAGGATAGTCATTAAACAAGACCTGGAATAACTTGCTGGGATTTAGGTTCATCTCCATAGGAAGAGTGACAAAACAGTCATTAAACCCAGTAATATGCAGAAGTTGGAGAAATTAACTCTTCGAGCGATTTTTAAGAAGGCATTTATTGTGAGTAACCCAAATATAAAAGAGAAAAATACTGCAAGAAGAGAAGCAAAATCTACCTTCACGATATCCGTAATCTGTAAAACAATTTCAGCCCCAAGGACTGCGGGGATACTCGTCAAGTAGCTATATTTGAGAGCATTTTCGGAATCGAATTTCTGAAGAGGAAAAGTCCTGTTGTAGTTCCTGATCTGCTGATTCCCGGAAGTGCGGCAAAACCCTGGCCTAAACCGACAATGAAGGCATCTTTTGTGCTCGGTATTTTTTTTGTACTTTTCGCACCTGCTGAGATCCGCTGGAGGAGACCTGTAAGTATTAGAAATATTCCTATGGCTGCAGTTGCAGCTTCTCCCGAAAGCTGGGCCTTTTTGACAACAAAAAGCATGATCGGAACCCCTATGATTCCTGTCATGAAGGTAGCTATTATGAGAAAGCTTATTAAGCTGTCTTCTTCATTCTCCGCCGTTTTGAGACCTGTATTTTTACCAGACCGACCGCCCATAATGGTCTCGGAAAAATATGCAGGAAGCCTTTTTATTATTTTATTAATTTCTTCTCTAAAGTATATTGCTGAGGCCAGGAGAGTTCCGATGTGCATCCATATGGCGAGTGGAAGCGCTTATGACAACGGTTTTCCAAAAATTTTAATCATTACAAGAGATGTCATTGCTTTGCTGCTTATAGGCAGCCATTCCGTAATCCCCTGAATAGAGCCAATTACGACTGCTTCAAAGAATGTCATCCAGTAAAGTAATATTTCATCAAACTAAATGAAAAATTTCATCAATATAGTGAAAAATGGGATGGATTATGTATATTATGAAAGATGGGCTTTGCACCTAAAGTTCCCTTTTTGCCCGATTTTGGGTGCAGATGTAGAGTTTAGGTGCAACTTTTCCGGTTTCAATAAGATAAGAGCTTTTTTTCTTATCAATTATTTTTTTCCGGTGCCGTTTCTGTTTTCTCCGACTTCGAGTGTAAAAACTCTGGATTAATCCCATTCTTTGTTTTTTCAGAATCTCTGTAAGTCTCGCCTATTTTTTTCAAATAGTTATATTTAAGGGGCAGAATGAGATAGTCTTTCTCATGGCTGAAATAAAAGTTAAGTTATTTGCAAATCTGCGTGAGGCTGCAGGTACATCCGAACTCCTGCTTTCCGGAGAGAAGGTTATCGACGTCCTTTTATCCCTCACTGAGAGATATCCCGGGTTAAAGGACCTCATTTTTGAAAAGCCTGAGGGAAAAGACGAAATTCTTGTCTTATGCGGTTCCATAAATGTCCTTATAAACGGAAATAATGTCAGGCATCTCGAAGGGCTTGATACCCTTCTTTCGGATGCCGATGAGGTTGCAGTCCTGCCTCCGATTTCCGGAGGCTGACTTTTCTTCAGGAGGAGGATCATGGGCAGGATATTTAAGGATCGAACTTCTGTTGATGAAGCTTTGAGACTTTTCCTTGAGAATATCTCTCCTTCCGGAAAAACTGAAGAAATCTCGCTCGAAGTCTGCACAGGCAGGGTGCTGGCAGAAACTATGGTTTCCGGGAGGGCTGTCCCTCACTACCGGCGTGCTGCAATGGATGGTTACGCTGTCCGTGCCTCCGATACTCTTGGAGCTTCTCCTTCAAACCCTATAATGCTGCAGATCTCCGACCATGTAGAGGAAGGAAGTTCTGTCTGGGTTCATACCGGAGCTGCCGTGCCGGAGGGAGCAGATGCAGTCGTAATGGTTGAGGATACAGTTGCTGCAGGAGATATTGTCGAAATCAAAGCCCAGGTCTACCCGAACAGGAACGTGGGGCAGATAGGAGAGGATATAAGAAAGGGAGACCTGGTTTTTGATGACGGGCACCTTCTTCGTCCGTGTGATGCGGCTGTACTTGCATCTCTTGGGCTTGATAAGGTAAAGGTCTTTAAGAAACCTGTCATTGCAGTAATCCCTACGGGCGATGAGCTGGTAAGCCGAAAAAAGGCAGGAGACGTTCCGCCTCCAGGCATTGTGCTTGAGACTAACGGGCTGATGGCCGCCCTCTATGTGGATAAATGGGGTGGGACTCCTCGAGGCATTGAAATAGTGCCCGACAACCCCGATAGTATAAAAAAAGCAATAGAATTAAACCTGGATGCCGATATGATCCTTCTTTCAGGCGGAACTTCGGTAGGGAAAAGAGGCCATGCCCCTGAGGTTGTGGCGTTGCTGGGAGAGCTGCTTGTGCATGGTATAGGAATCAGTCCGGGAAAACCTACAGCCCTTGGAATAATAGATGATATCCCTGTGGTTTGCCTGCCCGGTTTTCCTGTTGCCGGATTGGTTGCCCTCTACTTCTTTGTTCGCCCGGGGATCAGAAGGCTGGCCTCAATCCCGGAAGTTCCCGAATTCATCCTGAAAAGGCGCCTGGCTGCAAAAATAAGTTCAAAAATAGGATATGTTAATTTTATACGTGTTGTTTTTGAAGGGGATAGAGTGCGTCCTCTGGCTGGAGCCAAGGCTGGTGCCCTTAGCTCGGTTTCAAGAGCTGACGGCTTTGTGCTTGTTCCCGAAAATGTGGAAGGTTATGAAGAAGGAGAAGAAGTAGACGTCTTTTTAATCGAATAGTAGCTCTCCTCCTGACCAACTGCTCTTAAATTGCCTTAAAAGCGAAAAGATAGTTTTATTTGAAAAGATAGTTTTATCTGATATAATCAACGATCCAACTACCTTTCATCTCGATTGTTTTTATTTTTTAATCAAAATTTTCACTTACTTGCTACCGTGATATAGCCGGCCTTTTTAGCTGTACTGCTACCTTTAGCGTTTTTAACCGTGAAGCTAACAGTGTATTTTCCTGCTTTGGTAAACGTATGTGTAGCATTAAGAACACTTTTCGAGTTGGATTTGTCACCAAAATCCCAATACCAGGATGTTGGTGTACCGCCTGTGCTGGTGTCAGTGAACAGTACCGTTAATGGTGCAACTCCAGATGTTACATTCGCAGTGAAGGCAGCTACGGGTGGTTTCAAAACTTTCACATTGATATAACCTGACTTTTTTACCGTATTATTGCCCGCGGCATTGGCTACTGTTAGGGTAATATTGTAGATTCCTAACTTGGTAAATGTGTGTGTAGCCGTTTGAGCGTTTTTTGAATTTGTGCCGTCTCCAAAGTCCCAGTACCAGGATGTTGGTTTACCGCTTGTGCTGGTGTCCGTAAATAATACCGTTAATGGTGTATACCCTGAAGTCGGGGTTGCCGAGAAGTTTGCAACAGGAAGCTGAGTTCCAAGATCGGTGAAGGCCTTAATGCATACGTTTGTATTTGAGCAATCCGGATCTTTCGTTAAGTCAATCCAGTTTTTCCCGTCAGGACTAATGAAACTCTCTCCTGCATGTGCTGTTGCTTTACTACTATAACCTTGATATGGATATTCTATGGGAATAGGGTAATCATATTTAGGTGTTGTAAGCTTCAGGACTACCGCAAATCTTTGGCCGGCTTTGAGCTTAACTCCGGAATTCAGGTGAACCGTTTGGTAGCCTGCATTGGAGATTGTCCCTTTCTGGGTAAGAACGGGATTACCTTGACTTGTAGGCTTGGACCCCGGATTAGTGTAGATATATATCACATAACTGCAGTTCAGATCTGTCGTGTAGAAGCTGACAGCTTTCAGTACTTCGTTAGAAGATTTTGCAGTAAAGATATTTGCACACCAGGCAGTGGGGCCCGAGTATCCGTACATACCGGTCCATCCAAGGGGATCGTACTGATAGATATACTTATAATCAGCTGGAGTCTCAGCCTTGTAGACTGCCCCCTCGCTTCCTATGTTTGAGTCGTAATAGGAAACGTAGAAATAACCATTCTCACCCCAGCCTGTACCCCAGCTATTTTTCACGATAAATGCTCCATCTCCGGGAGGGACTTCGGAAAAGTTGTTCCCATCATACGAATCGTTCCAGCCTACAATTGCTACTTCATGGTTAGTAATTGAAGACCCGTTGAAGTAATAACTGTGTGTGGTAGGCGAATAACAGGAATCTTCATAGTATATTGAGGTGTCTATTGCTCCGTAGTTTTGAACTGCGTTTTTAATCTCCTGGTTATCCAGAGGGTTCTTCCTGCTCGAAAGATAATACACATCTTGCACATGTTTCTGTACAGGGAGTCCGGTGGGCGAATAGCTCGATAAATCGCTATAAGAGTCATCGCTCTCTGCCACAGGTCCGCTCCAGCGGGCCAGGTAGGCAGTTGACATAAGCATATTTCCCCCTTCGT
The DNA here is from genome assembly GCA_017883485.1 of Methanosarcina sp. Taxonomy (GTDB): domain Archaea; phylum Halobacteriota; class Methanosarcinia; order Methanosarcinales; family Methanosarcinaceae; genus Methanosarcina. Next base: position 2,969 of record JADGNM010000039.1, on the reverse strand, counting down.
CGGAGTCGAATCCCTCAGAATACGTATTAGAAAGCAGGTTTTTCAAGTTATTCTCTGAAAAGTCCCAGTTTTCTCCAGGCATTAAATATGATTCAAGAGCTGCATAGGCTGCAAATGCCCAGCAAGACCCTGCATAACCCTGGTCTTTCACAGTCGTTACCTTGTTCAGGGTCCGAAGGTCATAGTATGCTGGAGTAGATACGCCCGCTGGGCAAATCCTGCTAAGGTGATGAAGATTCACAGGTGAGAGTATAAGGCCTTTTCTGTGTCCATCTAAGGACGGTTCATTTTGAGTTAACATTTTGTTCTTCTGATATTCAATGAATTCGGGGTTTTCTGGTGCAAGTCCGGACCTGGGGAGACTCCCATTCAGGTTTATTGCATTTTTTTGGGCATCTGATACCTTGTTTTTTTCCACAAATTGGGTACCTGCCAGAACTATTGATAGACCTATTACCAGAAACAGAATAAAGTATTGTCTGAACATTTGGCTTTTTTTCATATTTACCTCGTTTTTATTTTTTAGACTTTCTTTTGCAACTTACAAAATTGCTCTTAAATCAAAAAACCCGAAGGTGGGAACACAGCTTATTGTAAATAAGTGATATTCACGCTCCAGTTCCTTCTTTTGCATCGTAAGTATTACCTGAGGCGCAGTCATTTACGGATAAGACACATTAAACATCTTTAATTATTATAGAAACAAATACTATATAATTTTTTTATCTTAGTTAATTTCCTCATGGCCGCTCAAAATAAGAGATTCAAAAAAGTAAATTCCAGTTTCCGGAATATGCTCAAAAGTAATGAATAAAATTTTATACTCCAAGGGCTAATGGAAGAATCTGGGTGAGATCTTAATCCTAAACCGAGCAGATCTTAAGCTTAAAAATGGATTCGAAAGTGAAATTATGCCCTTTGCGAAAAGAGACCTGGACAATATCTTTCTCATTGGTGTCGGCGGATTTTTTAGGGGCTATCTGCAGGTTTTTGCTCTGTGAATTTGTAGAAGCACAGCTTGGTACTCTTTCGGTAAATCTCCTTGGGAGCATTGTGCTGGCGTTGCTTACTTTTTCTTCCGAACCGGCACGTCTATTTCGTAAACATAGGAATTATAGGCTCCTTTACTACGTTTTCTACCTTCGCCTATGAAACTTTCAAGCTGCTTGAAGAAGGGAAAAATCTCTCCTTTTTCCTGAATATTTTCCTTATCATTGCATTCTGCATCTCAGGAGTAAGTATCGTATATATGGTTCTTAAGCTGGGGTTCTGAGTTTGCCTTGAAGTACCAGACTAAGTAAAACAAAAATGCTGCTGTAGAACAAAAACGTCTTCTAGAAAAATTACAGAATACTTATATCTAGAAAAATTATAGAAATACTTAAAATTAGTATAAAAAGGTTGATAAAAGCCCTTAAAATTACTTTACAAGGGCTTTTGCAGATCGTCTGATGAAGCGTCTCTTGTGGCCCGAAGATGTGAAGCGTTGTGCAGGTCCGGGATGTGCCTTTTGAGCCTTGGACTTCTGGATCTTGATTACTCTACCTTTTCTGCCTTTTACCTTTACCCAATCAATGCTGCCAGTTTTACCCATAATCATTCCTCGTTAACTTGTGATTCTATCTATATATATTAGTAATTTATATACTAGTAATTTATCGCATACCATTTTCACATGAGTTATTCATTATTGATGACCACTGCCGGTTGCCGCGGATTTTTCTATCCTCGTCAGTGTCTCAACAAATAGGTCTTTCTTGATTCTATGACCTTAAGTCGATAACATTCTTTGACCTTATAAGTCGATAATCTTCAATGATGACTGTGAAATATTTGATGGAACATTTAATATTCCTTGAAAGCTGAGAGCTTGAAGTTACAAATGTCATCAAGCCTTGAGTTTATCATAAAGAGAAATGCTAGTAATTAAATGTTACGGACATTAGGCTGAAAATATAGTGTGAATTGTGGAAAATGCGATATAAGTGCAAATATGAAACGGAAATATTAAATAGTATAATATAAATATTGCAGGATTATTTTATGGAATTTATATTTCGACATCCTCCCAAAAAAACGCGACTTGACTTTTTTATTCGTACAGTTTATTGTTAATTTTACCTTCCGTTCTGAAATAATTATTCAACCTTCAATCAATAGCATTAAACCATTAACCGCAACCTTAAAAGCTGAAAGCAAAATACAGGAATATATTCACCCAACTTCATCGAACACCTGAACTTACAAATTACTGCCATCGTTGCGTTTTTTCTCCACATTCTGCACCTGCAGCACACTTGCTCGATTAATATCCTGTAATCTTTTAGTCAAATTGCCAATAATCAAACTCAAGCACTGCTGGCATGTACAATCATTAATGTCTAATGATGTATCTTCGTTGGGTCTATCTTCCAGTGAAGTTAACCCGCATATTGTTGCTATCTCAACAACATCCTCTACGAAATGCGTAACCTGTAATCTTTTAGTTAAATCGCCAATAACCAAACTCAAGCATCTTGGGCATGTACAATCATTGATATCTAATGATGTATCATCACCGGGTATATCATTCAATGTAGTTAATCCGCATATTGTTGCCATCTCAGCAACATCCTCTACAAAATGCGTAACCATACTAATCACCGCGAATCAATAATCATGAAAGCATTCATTCGTCTGTTAACATCTACTTTACTTATGCACGGAATCTACATCTCTCCGTATTGTTTGTTACATTTTTATGCTCAAAATCAACACTAAAATACTATATCATCCACCTGGCACTTCGTTTTTAAAACAGCTCCATCCAAAAGTAGCGAATTCTGAGAATGTATATATTATCTATAATGATTCTCCGGAATAAAAATGATTTCATCCTCATAAGCAGGAGACCCCTTCCTCGGAGCGAAGCGACAGGTGGGGGAGGAATGCGTCAACTTTAACCGAAACTACTTTTTGTTCCAATAAAG
>JADGNM010000349.1 GCA_017883485.1 Methanosarcina sp. | reverse complement strand
CACGTTTCATAAAGGATAAAAATAACTCATTTTATATACAATTTTCCCCGTTCCGGAAAAAGTTTGGACCTTTCAAGGATACCTGAATAGTTACAATAATTTAATGCATGAAAACATTAATTAGGTTGAGGAGTATATCAACCTGCGTTCCAGGCATAACTATTTATTATTTGTTGGGCTGATTGGATATAGGAAAAAATAAGACGAGGAGAAATGAATAATACAAATCTTGAGAACGAAAGTCTTTGGGCTCACAGGCTTCCAGTAAAAACAAAAATTTATAGGAATAAAATTACTGTTTTAGGGATAGTTCTGTATGGTTGTATAGCTATGGATGGAAACTGGATTCTGTAACTCTCATAAAGGATGGGGACGCATTGTCTAAGATTACAAATAATATATTAAATCTCGTAGCCTCGATTTCTCTGCTACTACTGGTTTACAGTCTCTTTATTCTCAGGGGAATCCAGCCTCAGGGATATACAATAAATATCTATGAGCAGCTCCCTTTCAACTTTTATTTGACTTTGCTATTTTGCTACCTTTCAGCCTGTGTTCTGCTCCTCGCATACCGAAAAATGAGTGCGGTTCTAATACTAATACTTGTCCACATTACCATACTGATCATCCCTTACATGCTTGGCTACGTTTCGGTAGGAAGAGGTAATGAGTTTTCGTACATGGGACTTACAGGAGAGAGCGGACTCTCTGGTCTTTCTAGCCTTTCTCCCTCAGGCCCTCTATTCTTCTCAGCCTTAGCTTTAATCTCAGGAATGGGGGCATCGGCGCTCTCCTACTTTTTGCCTGTTTTCTTTTCGATTATGTTTATAACCGGAATGTTCCTTTTCTATCGAGTTTTTATGAGCCGGGAGAAACTGGTCTCAGTAGCTTTTCTTTCCTCTCTTATTCCCTACTTCGGGCATTTCCAGATCTCAACATCTCCTTACTACCTATGCTTTTGCCTCGTACCTCTCTACCTTTTTGTGATGAGAAATGCACTTTCTGGTAAAAACCGGGCAATGGCTATTTGCCTTCTTTTGATGATACCCTTGATTCCATTGGCCGATCCTTTTATTTTTGCATATCTTGCCTGTTTTTCGGTGTTTCTAATCCTTTCAATAAGATCATTGAAGTCTGGTCTTCTTTACAAAATTATGAGCCTAAATTTTATCTCCCTGGATCCCCCACGTTTTACAGGACGAAAGATTCCGGTACTTATCTTCCTGTCATTGACCTTGGGAGTTTTTCTGCTTTATGCAAAGTATGCTCCTTACTCTTTCGATATCCTTTTTCCAACTCTTGCCTGGCGCAATGACACGCTAATGACTGCAGGTCTTTTCATGATACCAGAGACAGAGAGAGGCTTTTTCGAGTTCATTCACCTTTTCAATCTCCATTACGGTAAGTACTATATTCCGTTGATCTTCATTTTGATCAACTCCGTAATCGTGTGGCAGAATCGTAAAAGATTTTGTCACCATTTCGTCCGCAGATATCCTCGCTTTTTGGCCATGTATATCCTCACCTTTTTCCTGGAACTGGCCTTCCTTTTTAATCCCTTTATTCCTTACCCCCCAGATAGGTTTGCAAATTTGAGTTTTATCATTTTTGCACAGATTCCCCTGATGGGGTATTCTCTCTACGTTATTTTTCTCAGGAAAGGATATACACTTGGCCTTGGCTCAGCAGTCATGATTCTCTGCCTTCTCTGGACTCTGGGATTTTTCACTTGCTTAAGTTCTCCGTATACCGGTGGGATTTCCGAAGGAATTTCTCAAAACGAGGCTGAAGGAATTCACTGGTTATCCGAGGTAAAAGAAAACTACCCCTATATCACATCCCCTGGGGAAGGAAAAGAAATTAGTGCGGCGCCAGGAGGCTTCATTGGTAACTATAACCTACCTACCAATTCTTGGGAGAAAAATGAACCTTTCTATCTTGTCGTAACCACATTTTCTAAGGCTCTCAGCCCAAATGAACGAAAATATAACAGAGAGCCAGCTTCTTACGTAAATACACGGAGCGACTACAACGTGTACAAGATCTACGACTCCCTTAACATAGAAATCTATGAGCATAGACCTTAAAATTAGCTTTTTTTTCTTTTTATTACTTCGCGATAGAATGTCTTTTTGTTTTCGATTGAATATATTTTCCCGTAAGAAGGATAATTATGAGCAGTCCGATAATTTCTGAGATAAAAACCTCTGTAAAAGCGACAGTGTATGACCTGTTGAGTATTAGCATCAGATACTCTATAAAGTTCCCGAAAATTGCATCTCTCGGAAATTCCCAGCCCAGGAGAGGCCAGAAAAGAACCTCCGGACTATCCCACATATTGTCCTCAAGCAAATGACAAAAAGACGCTGCTGCAATAATTAGAAGGTTAGGCTGCCCCTGGAGATAGAGATAGTAGCCCGCCAAACCTAATATAGTTACAAAAAATAGAGTATGGGAAAAGATGCGCCCACTTCCTATCGCTTCAGCAAAGATTATTCTGCCAAGGGGCTTATCAATGATATCCGGAAGGAGTGATCCCACTATTATATATGAAACGGCTGCCGCAAAATTGTTTTTTAAGGATAAACGGCTTAGAGAATAAAAGACCCCAAGAGTAATCCCAATATGTCCGAAGAAAAACATCTTGTTTAAAAAAAACGTTAAATGTCTATAATTATTTTTCGGCCGAACTATCTGAATTATTTGCCGGCGCAAACTTCCGTCATTTGAGTTCACAGATTTCTCAGGCCTGGCATTCGGCTGCGAGTTTTTCTACCAGTTCCCGCCGGATTGCAGTTCTCCTGTCCCCTCCACAAACCATACCTCGGACACCGATAATGTCTGGTCTTATCCTCTCAAGCATCGGAAGGTCCTCGAATCGCAGGGAACCGGCAATTGCGTTTTCAAGCCCGTATTTATGAGCAAGGTCAGTGAACTTTTTCAGCTCTTTCTCATCCATGAATTCGAAAGTGGATTTTCCATCCTTAATTGCGGTGTCTACCATCACTACATCTGCTCCGGCCTCTGCTGCAACTGCGGGCAACAACATGGGAGAAATCGAGTTAATACGTTTGTAGTCCGAGTATCCTGATGCGACGATTTTCTTTGTCGAATCATAATCCTTTACGGCTCTTGTTATTTTTGTTAGAAGCTCGAGGGCTTGCTCCCGAGTCTGGATATCGTAAAGCCCGACCTTAATGTAATCTGCTCCAGCAACTGCTGCTCCAAAAGCTGCAAGGGCGGCAGTCCCTGGTTTGTAGTTAAAATCTCCTATGGTTGCGCTTATCGGCTGCTTGCCGTTTACAGCTTCTTTTATCTCTTTAATTATCCATGGGAAATTAGCCCCAAGGGAACCTTCTTTCGGATTTTTAACATCCACAATGTCAGCGCCGCCTTTGGAAGCGATAATTGCCTCCTCCTTGTTTACTGGACTTACAAGCAATTTCATAAAAATCCTCTAAAATTTAAAATAGGATAGAACTGATTTACAAAAATAAAAAAAGAAAAAAATATAAACGCTAATAACAATAAATATTT
>JADGNM010000348.1 GCA_017883485.1 Methanosarcina sp. | reverse complement strand
AAAGGTTTAGAGAAGAATGGTTTGAATAAGAAATGATGGGATTGGATCTAAAAAGAGTAAGGGGAGAAGGGAATAACTCCTTAACCGATGACCAATGGAAATGACTTAGATCCGGTAAAACATCAGGAACAGAAAAATGCGCTTGTAATATAAACCATTTATCCCCACGCTTCTCTAGGCCCGGGACTTCAGTTGGGGGAGTAGTCACAAATCTTTACTTTGCATACACTTCCAAAAAAATAGGCAGTCCAAAGGCACTGGAGCGCTGTGAAGATTGATCCATTGGCTCTCGTAATTTTCTAACGTTTCAATATCTGACAGTTAAACTTTTTTAATATAAATGTGTAATAGTTTAGTGTATTTGGGATTCAGGATGAAAGGGAAAGTACCGAAGCACAGATGGGTAGACAGAAGAAAAATAGTAATCTTTAGCATAATACTTATTTTTCTAGCTGCGAGCGTAATTATCTTTCTGTCAAACAAATCTATTGAATCTTCCAGTAAAATTATTTATGTAGCTGCTAATGGGAGTGGAGATTTCAACTGTGATGGGATTGATGATCAGGTAGAGATAAATAAAGCTCTTGTTTACGTAGCAGGAAACCCGCAGTATAAGACCGTTTATTTGAGGGGCCCCGGTAGATATGTTATCTCGGATAGTATTTTTATTGGGAATAATACCGTCCTTGAAGGCGATCCCGCAGCTGTGATCAAACTCAAGGACAATGCAAGCTGGAAAGCAGAAAAGCCTTTGATTACGCAAATGAACCTTACCGGGAATCACGATATCACTATCAAAGGGTTTGAAATTAACGGAAACCATAACAAAAATAGTGACATCGGTAGAGGGAAAGGATACTACAATCTAATGTATTTTACTACATCCGAAAACATACAGGTTCATGACATGTATATGCACGACAGCCATGGAGACGGGCTGAAAGTCTCAAAAGGTTCAAACATTCGGTTTTACAACAACAGGGTGTATAAATTGGGGCACGACGGCCTCTATGTTATCACTTCTTCAGATGTGGAAGCCTGGAATAACAAAATAACATGCAGGACAAATAGCGGTCTGAGGATTTACAACACAAACCATGTAAGATTCCATAACAATGTTATCAGCTCCGAGGGGGAAGGAGGGGCAGGAATTGAAGTCCAAAAATTCAATGGGTCAAACGCTATGGATGATATAGAAATCTGCAACAATTTGCTGAATATGACCAATGCCTGTGGCATCTGGATTACAGGTTATGGAACACAATGCAAAAAATACTCTGCAAAAGATGTGTACATCCATCATAACAAGTTTTATAAAACCGGTACTAACCAGAATTTTGACTGGGGAGGAGGCATAGTACTTAACGGTTTTCAAAGTACTCTCATAGAAAACAATTTTTTTGACGGGTGCTATGGTTCAGCTATTGCCCACAAAGAGGTTACTGATGAATTTTCAGCCCCAGGCTCGGGATATACAACTGTTGTAAAAAATAATATAATAGTTAATACACAGCCCAGCCGTAAAGCTGGAAAAGGGTCTGCCATATTTAATGAGCTGAACAGCACCCATTCATTTATCCTTATAAACAACTTCCTTTCAAATAACACCGGTGGGAATTATCTGTATGCGGGTTCCACATCGGACATCAAGGTTTATTCCGGATTTGCAGAACAGGTTAGTAAAAATGATTCTTTGAAAAAGGATTTCCCGTGGAATGAAGCATTGTCTTCCGGACCGCAGAAACCTTATCAAATAGAAGGACTTACGCGGTTGAATCATGTTTCCGCAAACCTAATTAAAATATTGCCGTTGGTATAATATGGGCGATGTATTCAAAAACAAAATGTTATACCAAAAAATCGGATTAAGGAAAAAACCTTTACGGCTTTGCCCGGGCCTTCTTGAAAAAATCCTCATAAATAAGGTCTTCTACTTCTCTAATGGTGAATCCGGCTGTCCTGATATTTTCGATGGACTTTCGGTTCATATTGTCCCCACTAAGAGAACATATAACCGGATTAACTAAGTCTTCAAAACAGGCAATAAGCCGGTTGTTGCTGCGTACGTATTCGATAGCTATCATCTCACCTGAAGGTTTGAGAACTCGCCTCATTTCTTTGAGAGCTTTCACAGGATCAGGAATTGAACAGAGTACAAAGGTTATAACAACATAATCGAAGCTGTTATCCGGGAATTCAAGGTTCTCGGCATCCATAAGAATAAGAGTGACATTATTCATGTCTGTGGCTTTTTTTCTGGCTTTTTCAAGCATCTTTTCACTATAATCGATTCCTGTCACCGAACATCGCAAAGAATAATGTTTCAGGTTCCTTCCGGTTCCTATTCCGACTTCCAGCACCTTTCCGCTCAAGCATGAAAGTGCCTCTTCTCTCCACCTCCGAAAAAAGAGCAGCTCCAGCGGTAAATCTATCAGTTCATATACGGGTGCTATTCGGTTGTACTTTGAAACTACGGACATTACAATCAAGTACCTTTTTTCGTCAGCTCGAAGGACTAATCTACAAGCTCCGGTACAATTTTTACTCATTTTTAGTGTTATGGAATCCAGGATTTACTGGTTAGCAACATTTCTTCTTATCTATAATCATTATAATCTGTACTTCTTATCTATAATCATTATAATCTGTATATAAAATAGTAATGCTGGCAAACACTCAAAGACGGAAAATCGAACCGAATAAAATCTTACGGCTTTGCCCTGATTTTCCTGAAAACGTCTCTAAATGCCAGGTTTTTTATTTCCTGAATTGTAAAGCCAGCTTCTTTTATGTCCTTCACTGTATGTCGAGTCATATGATCTCCAAGCAGGAAAAACATAAACGGATTGATTATATCCTCAAGTCTGGCAATAAAAGGATCGCTGCTGTGCATGTGCTCGAGTGCTATCAGCTCACCTGAAGGTTTAAGGACTCGTCTCATTTCCTTAAGAGCTTTCAAGGGATCACGGATTGTGCAAAGGACAAAAGTTGTGACTACATAATCAAAACTGTTGTCCGGAAATTCCAGATGTTCGGCGTCCATAAGGAGAAGAGTGACATTTTTCTTGCCTTTAGCTTTCTCTCCGGCTTTTTCAAGCATCCCTTTGCTGTTGTCGATTCCTGTTACCGAACAGTTCAAAGGGTAATGTTTCAGGTTTCTTCCGGTTCCTATTCCGACTTCCAGAACCCTTCCGCTCAAGCCTGAAAGAGCCTCTTTTCTCCATTTCCTGAAATAGGGAAGCTCTAGCGGCAAATCTATAAACTCATAAATGGGTGCAATTCGGTTGTACTTTGAGGCTGCAGACATCAGATGAATTTACGCTTTACTTACAATTAGCCTTTTTGAATATCGGAAGAAATTACATAAGTCAGTAAGTATGACAAATTTCCGTAATTTAATTGAGTTGAGGTTTTGCCATTTTCCTTATAATTCCTTTATTTCCGCTAATATTTAATATAATACCTTATTTCGCAAAAAATTTATCTATTAACAACTTAATATCAATTTAATGCATTATTATATCTGTAATTAATGTTGGAGCA
>JADGNM010000038.1 GCA_017883485.1 Methanosarcina sp. | reverse complement strand
GTATTCTGTAAATGTTGATAGTGAAATATAATTATTACGAAATATTATAATATTTAACCATCTCTCGCAAGTGTTTTTGTTCAAAACGGGAATTGCTGACTGAGGAAGAGTTTCTCTCAAACAGCCTCGTTCAGGACGGAACAATCAGGCAAATTCAGATAATTGGCGAAGCTACTAAAAATATATCAAAATCCCTGAGAGAGAAATATCCGCAGGTTAACTGGAAAGGAATTGCTGGGATGAGAGATAAATTGATTCACAACTATTTTGGTGTGGATCCTGGTGCTGTATGGGATACCGTAAAAGAGGACATTCCTGCTCTCAAAAACGAAATCATGAAGCTTGTTCCGGATTTCAATGAAGATTTTTTATCTTCTTTATTTTTTCTCAGGAAAGTATTTGCCAGAATTTTTTTTTCTCTGAAGAGGAGGACTTACTTTTTAACTTTGAAAGATTAATCAAGGAATCCGGGCACGGTTTTTTCTGCGTTTTCCGCGTTTTCAGCGGTTTATAAAAACGTTATTGAATTTTCCGTGCCCTTCAGTATTTTCATTGTATAAAGTTTGGGATGGGGTCAGAGTCGAAAAGTAACCTCCTCTAAAAAACTTCAACCTGAAACCCTAAAATTAACCCCAAAAGTTCCTATTTCCCATGAGAATAACTATTCCCGGCAAACCCCCAAACCCCATAGCACTGCCCTCAATTTAACCCGTCCTCTTGAGATGTAATAGCCGTTGAATAAAATAATAAAAAGTTCATCCGGGACAGATTTTTCACTCTTTTCTTACATGCCTGTGAACTTTCGCGCGTTAATGAAGAAAATTAACGGGAAAATTGAGAGGTCCGGTGCGAAAATAATAGATCGGCTCTGTATATCGACCACACCTAAAAGTGGAATATGGATATTTATATGGCTGCTGACAAGGATGTGGATGGGGCTGAAAATGTAACTTTGAGCGTAAGCCAGGATTTTCCCTTAAAAGGAGGAAAGATCTTTCTAACTTACCCGACCAGAAAAAATCAGATGAAAACTTAAGGAAATTAAAATGTCAAGCCCATGGCATAAGGATATAATCTTTCAGGGTAATCAATCTTGTATGAGATCGAAAAAGGGAAGCAGAACTCTTATTGAGGAAATTAAGCAATATATGCCTATTCCAGCCCGCCCCACCAAAGAATCATGTAAACTCCTTAATCAAGAAGGAATGCATATCGAAATGAACCAAGAGATAAATATAGTCGATGTATTTGATTCCGGAGATATGGGAGGTATAATGTGCGCTATTGAGGGGGATGGTAAGCAGGTACTTCTTATTTCATTAACTCATCTAATAATAAATCCGGATCATCCTTTAAGTGATAAGATAATGGCTTATCAAAAACAGAGGATCGAAAAATTGAAAAGGTATGGGTAATTAAAAATATTTCAAACGCTCTGCAAATGCCGTTTGATTTCTCAGATTATGGATTACAGGCTTGAAAAGTGCCCGGGTCTTGCATCAAAAACCAAGTGCTTAAGACCTCAAACGACTACTATATCAAAAAGTTGGTTCATTAGAACTTTGTTTTTCGGGTTTATATAACTCAGTGTGGCTTTAATGTAAATTTAGTGTTCTAAAAGATATAGTTTTCATAATTATGCATCTTTTGTGAGTGTATACACAAGTTATTATATAATAATATACTGTTTTTTTCAAGAAAGAAAACTCTAACTAAAAAAAATTGAAAATAAAGTTTCAAAGTTTAAACTCGGTTACGGGGTCATTTGGATGGATGTAGGCACTTTCCTGAATTACCTGTCTGGAATTGAGGCAGACAATCTACGTGCCACTTACCATTTTCAAGAAAGAATAAGTGAGCGCAAAAGTGAAATACATCCGGACTTAAATAAAATATACCACATAATCCTCAAAGAACAGCTTGTTGGTATTCTCAAGCAGGAAGAGGGAAAATTTAAGCTCTACTATGAGAGAACGGAAAATCACGACCTGGTCATCATAATAAGCATTAAAGGCACCAATCCATTAATACTGAACTTGGTGACCTGTTTCCTTGAAGACGCAAAAAAGAGGAGGAGGCCGGATGGGGCAGAAATCTCTGGTAACTAAATACGATTACGATTTTGAAAATGACAGTATTTTCTTTTATGGGAGCAACAAGAAATACATGTCTTCCATAGATCTGGATGGGATAATCCTTGACATTAGCGAAGATAACCAGATCATGGCCATTGAGATCCTTGATGCTTCAAAAAGATTCAACCTTGCAAAAGAGGATTTGAGAAACATCAGATACTTTGAAGCTCTCATCGAAGTCAGCGAAGAAAATATCAGGCTGACCATGAAAATGGGTGTCAGCAAGAGAAACAAACTCGTTGATACAGGTCTGAACGCCCTTGGGCTGAATAGTATGGACCTTCCGATAAGCACGCAGGGGATGGCACTCGATTGTTAACTTTTTTAGTCTTTTCCTGTTCACTTTTTTGACTCAAAACCTGACATATGGTCAGTGGGGAGAGAGGGGGAGCGGCCCGCCGGAAATATAATTTTACATAATACCTCAGCCAGGCTTCGGATTGAATACTTGCGCCTTAATTTTCCAGAAATTCCCAATATCCGCCTTTGTAAGACCCATATCTCTTTAATGACAGCTGATAACGCAAAAAAGGCTGAATTAAAATGCAGGCACGGTTTTTTCCGCGTCTTTCAGCGTTTTCCGCGGTTATAAAGACTTGATTGAATTTTTCCGTGCCCTTCAGTTTTTCGTGGTTATAAAGTTCGGGATGGGATCAGAGTCGAAAAGTAACCTCCTCTTAAAAACTTCTACCCGAAACCTTGAAATAGCCCCAAAAGTTCTTTTTATCAGTGAGAAAAACCATACCCAGCAAACCCCAAACTCCGGAGCATTGCCCTCAATTTGACCCCGACCCCCGAAACTGAAAAATCTTTGAATGGAACAATAAAAAGTTCATCAGGGACAGGGTTTTCACTCTTTTTACATGCCTGTAAATTTGGCCCGGCTATAAAAAATGAACGGGAAAATTGAGAGGTCAAGTGCGAAAATACCGGATCGGCTCTGTTTGTCTGACCACCCTCAAAGTGGAATATGGATATTTATCTGCCTGCTACAAAGAAGTGGATGGGGCTGAAAACGTAACTTTGAACGGGAAGTTTTTGAGTGAAATGTATGAAGGAGTCTCTGGGAGACAGAAAAATGGTGCAGGGACTTTGAGGGTTATGCGGAAAGTCGGGAAATGGTAGATGGGGGTGCTGCCTGTTCTGGTTTGGTAGAAAAATAAAAATAGAGTGATACTATTGCCGGTTTTCGCCCATGCCGGGTTTCAACCATCTTAACTTTGCAAAAGTTAGCTTAAATGGAGCAAATTGCTGTAATCAAAATTAGTCCGCTTGAGGGAGCGAAGCGACTGAAACGGACAGCGCACTGCAGAGCCGCAACTCTGCCGAAACGGACCTCGTGCTCCCGAAGCGAAACTCGGGAATTGCAACTCGGGAATCGCAAATCAGGGCATAAAGGGGACAAAGGCATACTAAGGCTTCATACATACGAATTGTATATATTTTTGCGAAGTCCAATTCTGATGACAAAAATCATCAATATCTCATCATGAATTAGAAATTTAACTCTATATTTACCCACTTTGATCCGATATTCTTGGGATTTGCTAGACGTTGTTAACTTCTCGACTCCTCTGTGACGTGGATTTTCCTGTAATTCTTCAATAGCACAACGTATTCTCTCTTGCACATCCGAAGGTAACTTCATTAAATCTTTTTTTGCTGAACTTGTATAGTTCACTGTATACACGCTTTTTCCTTCTGTTTTTCAGCACGTTCTCTTTCGATTTCAGCCCACACCTCTTCATGAGTAAAATATTTACCTTCTTTGATTTCCTTCAATGCTATTTCTAAATCTTTTACATCTTCTTCAGTGTAAGGTTCATCGCTGTATGCGTTTTTTATCAATCGCTTCACGACAGAATTATAAGACTCATGCTCATAAATCTTCAAGCCTCTAAGTAGTTCTTTCACTTCAGGCTCGACGCAGATAGTTGTCGTTGCTGCCATACCATATCCTATAGGATTCGATAGAATAAACATATTTTGGTTATTCCTGTTTTAGTCTGATGATTAGACATACTGTTAGCGGGAGAGAAGTGAGCCGCCAGCAGGAAATATAATTTTACAGTAATAAATCAACCGAGTTTAGGATTGAATACTGCGGCTTATTTTTCGGGGAATTCCCATATCCGCCTTTGAGAGGCTCATATCTTTTAGTCAAACTGCTGAAGACTCAGAAAGTGCGGAATTAAAATGTAGGCGCGGTTTATTCCGCGTCTTTCCGCGTTTTCAGCGGTTATAAGTACGTGATTGAATTTTCCGTGCCCCCTGGTGCTCAGCCCTTGAAGGCTCCTTTGTCCTGAACGTGCTCTACCCCTGGATCTTCCGAAGAAAAATGCCAGTTTCAAAAAGGAGAAAAAAATCTACTTCCAGGACCCCTTCATCTTCCATGCTCTTCGCACCTGGGCCACAGGCCTGACAGACTACTTCGAATCCTCAAATCTCTACCTCAGCAGCCCCGATACCAGAAGCAAACTCGTGGAATCCGTAATCCACTCTAATCTAGTGCGTTACATGTACGAAAAGCATCCAGGCGATGTATTCTCTCCCCACGACCACATCTTTTATATTAAAACAGACGGCGGCAAAAAAGAAGTCGATTTCGTACTCAAGGAAAATGGAAACAAACTGCTCGGAATCGAACTAAAATACCAGAACCGGATAAACAGCAGCGATTACAGGGGCCTGACTTCATTTGAGAGCGGGTACTCATTTCAAAAGACAAATTTGATCTCAGCGGTAAATATGCCACAGTGCCTGCATCTCTCTTTTTGCTGCTTCTGTAATTTCTCTCTAACAGTTACCTGTTTATGGAAATTTTGAAAAATGTAGTCTGCTTGAGCGAGCGAAATGAGCGAAACGGACAGCGCACTGCAGAGCCGCAACTCTGCCGAAAAATAATCAGACTTCATCCGGTCTCACAAATTTATCTTTCTCTTCAAATTTTTTGTACTGGCGCTCCATGAATGATTCATAATCAACTTCATCCATTAAGCGCTTGATAATGTCATTGTAGGTTTTCCCTTTCATACCATACTGTTTTAATCTGTCTCTTACATCTTTTGTCACTGGAATTGTTGTCAGTTCATTCATAATCTTTTTAATTATTAAAGTTATAAGGACTTATACGTTACTATTAATTACTTATAATCCAGAAGTCTTGAAAGATCTAACCTCTCTAAAAAGCAAAAAACGCATTAAAGACTTTTTGCACATAAAACTCAGTGAATTTTTCAGTTTTTAAAACCCGGCATATTGACAATTCTCTTTTCTACATTTATTTTTATTTAAGGTAAAGCCGCACTACGTGCGTGACAAGCTCCGTTAAAGCTACTGATAATGTTGCTATGATTCCTATTACATAAGCAAAAGAAAAATGGCTGTATGGATAAGTTCTATAAGCTACACTGGCGGCGGCCTAAAAATAAGAATAGAGTTACAAAGGTGTACTATAAATTAGTCCTCTTGAGGGAGCGTAGCGACCGAAAAGGACCTCGTGCTCCCGAAGCGGAACTCGGGAAGCGAAACTCGGCTGTTTTTGAATTTTGAGACGCTTATAAATTTATAACTTAATTAAACTTTTATACATGTTTGACCTTTAAAGAATTATGTTCTTTAATTTTTTACGGGGGATCACTTATATATTTATGATCCCGCTTGCCTTTTTTTCCACGCTCGTGATAAAAGGCGGGGCATGGTATGATGCATAAAAGACTTCGTCGTTACTCAATGTTGAAAAGGTATGGTCAGATAATTGAGGTTCTCCAAAAATACGGGTTCGGATACATTGTTGAACGGATCGGTTTGACCAGTTTTAGGGACTTAACTTTCAGTTTCATTAAGAAACAAAAAGTAGAACATATCAACACCCCAAAACCGGTTCGAGTACGTATGGTGCTTGAAGAACTGGGAACTACTTACATCAAGTTAGGTCAGCTGTTGAGCATGAGGCATGACATCGTTCCCCCGGCATATGCCAAAGAGTTTTCAAAACTTCAGGATGATGTGCCTCATTTTGATTTTGATGAAGTTGAGGTAATTATTCGGGAAGAACTCCGGCATCCCATTGCGGAATTATTCGATGAATTCGATAAGAAACCACTTGCCTGTGCCTCTATTGGACAGGTACACCGGGCAAAGTTAAAAAATGGTGAAAATGTTGTTGTTAAGGTCCAGCGTCCCGGTATTAAAGAAGTAATAGAATCGGATCTGGATATCATGTACAGTATGGCCAAACTAATCGACGAACACATACCTGAGGCAAGGCTGTACAGACCGGTTGAAATTGTTGATGAGTTATCCCGCAGCATTCTTGAAGAAATAGATTATACTCATGAGGGGTGGAACACAGACCGTTTTGCATACAACTTCAGGGACAACATGCAAGTTCATATTCCAAAAGTTTATTGGAATTACACAAGCAAACGAGTGCTGACCCTGGAATTCATTGAAGGGGTAAAAGCCAGTCGTGTGGATTTGCTTGAAAAGCAGGGGTTTGACAGAAGCAAAATAGCTTTTGTCGTGGGAGAAGCGTTCATGCAGCAGGTTTTTGATGACGGCATTTTCCACGCCGACCTGCATCCTGGAAACGTACTCATAATGAAAGACGGAAGCGTGGCATTTCTTGACTTTGGGATGACAGGTCATCTTTCCTCAGAAATGAGAGATATGTTCATGGATGGACTTACGGCTTTAGTTAAAGGAGATAGTGCACTCTTAGTAGAAATATCCCGAGCTATGGGTTGTATAAATTATCAGGTAGACATAAGATCCTTGAAAGCCGATATTGAATACTTCCGCTCTAAATACTATGGTAAGGCTCCGAAGAATATTGATGCTTCTAAAGTAATTGAAGAGTTGATAGGTATTTTGAGAGAGCATCAAGTTACGGTACCCCATAATATAGCCTTATTGGTAAGAGGTATAGTGGCTGTTGAAGGATTTACACTGGTAATTGATGCCAATTTCAACTTAACCGAGCTTATCGAGAGTTGTGCGGCAAAAGAAATTAGTGCTCGTTATTATCCTCAAAATCTGGCTCGCAAAACCTCCAGCAACCTTTTAAGTTGGTCACGCCTGTTCCAGAAAGCCCCGACCAAAATATCACATATACTTGATAATGCTGAAAATGGTTGTATAAACATTAAGTTTGAATCGGAGGAAGGCAACCGTTTAATATACGAAATAAATATTGCAAGTAATCGTTTATCTTTCAGTTTGATTGTCTCTGCCATAATCATTGCTTCGTCTTTCATTATTCAGACAAATGTCTATCCTCTGGTACCTTTTATTGGCTCGCTCGGTTTCATGGTTGCCAGTATCTTTGGGATGTGGCTTGTGTATAATATGCTCAGGACAGGTAGGGTCTGACGCCCGAATTGCGATTCGGGAGCCCGCTGTCCTTTTCACTCGCTTCGCTCGCTCAAGAGGACTAATTTAATTTGTTCAGGTTTGCTCACTCAAGCGTACTAATTAAAAAAATACAGATCATCCGTGCTTTCCCAGTTTTCTGCGGCTATTTTGCCCCAGAACTTAGCTATATATTGAATTTTGTAGCCAGATCTCATTTCTCATCGGTTAAGGATGCAGTTTACTCACTCCTTTTCAGTTGCCTTTAAATCCCATAAACTATCTACTATTTCCTGATTTACGTGGCACGGAAAAAACAATTTGAGATGCCCCTGCATGGGGATAAGGAAAGCCTGCGCTTTGCAACCCCTGAGCCTATTGCCCGCTACAGGGCGCAGCGCCTGAGATGTAAAACTCTGGCTGACATTAGCTGCGGAATAGGCGGGCAGACTGTCTTTTTCGCACAGCAGTGCGAGTTTGCTTATGCTGTGGAAATCGACCCCAAAAAAATTGAGTATGCAAAACAAAACTGTGAGATGTACGGGCTTAACAATGTAAAATTCATCTGCGGAGATGCCCTTGACCCGAAAGTGATAGAGCAGATCCCGGCAGTTGATGTCGTATTTTCAGATCCGTTCCGCCCGGCAGAAGAAGTCGAAAGGCAGGTCTCAAGCCTGGAACCGGGCATTCCGAATGTGCTTTCCGCTTATGGGGAAAAGACCGGAAATTTCGCTTTTGAAGCTCCGCCCCAGATGCCGCCTGAAAGAATTCCATTTGACTGCGAAAAGGAATATATCTCCTTAGACGGGCAGCTCAACCGCCTGACCCTGTACTTCGGCTGGCTGAAGCAGCATGATAGGCTGGCTGTAGCTCTTCCCGCATGCGAAGGGCTGGTTTCAAAGCACGGACTGCTCCCGCAAATAAGGGAAACTGAGAAAATGAAACTATGTGCCTATGAACCCGAACCCTCGGTCGTTGCAGCAGGATTGCTGCCTGAACTGGTGGAATCGATGATCGGGATCGCAGGGCCCATTATGGGAGCTTTCGAGCTTTTCAAAGTCGATAAAAAAAGGCTTTTATTGACCTCGGATGCCCTGATAAAGCAGTCCATGATCAAGCACCATTATCTGGTCTTAAGAGTCTGCCCCTTTGAGCCAAAGGAGATCAATAAATTCCTTAAAGACAGAAATGTAGGGAACGTCGTGCTAAGGGCCGGTGTAAAACCCGAAGATTACTGGGAAGTGCGAAATGAGGTTGAAAAAGGCCTTGAAGGAAAAAAGACAGTACATCTCTTTGTGAAAAACGACATTGCAATCCTCTGTGAAGTACTCTTTAATGACTAGAAAAGGTAAAAATCCGGGCTTTAAAAACCCGGTGTCGATTTTTAATTATAGTTTTGATAAAAGTCTCAATTTTTGACCACAGTCTCAGTCTATAGCTCATTCTATTTTTATTTCAGGCTTCCTTGCAAGCTTCTTGAAGTGTTTCCTTGCACAGCACTTCTTTTACAAGCTCAATTCCGCAGGCAAGGGATTCCTGGATTCTTGTAGGGTCGGTTCCGCCGCCCATTGCAAGTGAGGGCTTTCCTCCTCCGCCTCCGCTGACAACTTTCGATATCTCACGGACAAGGCTGCCGGCATTGATTCCATGCTTTATGGCTTCTGCTCCGGCTGCTGTTACGACCTTTACTCCTTCAAAGTCACTTACAAGGAGAGCTACCACTTCTTCGTGTTTCAGGAGTTCGGTAGCAGTTTTCTGGAGCTCGAGGGAATCAGCCCCTGGAATAAACTCGGCAATAACCTTGAAGTCAGCAATCTCAAAAGCATCTTCCAGCATCCTGTAGACCCTGGTGCGGGCGATTTCTTCCTTGAGCCTCTCGTTTTCTTTCTTTAGGTCTTTCCATTCATCAAAGAAACGCTCGACACTTGTTGGGAGATGCTCTGGAGGCACACTCAGGATCTTTGCAGAATCATTAAGTAGAGACTCCATCTTTTGTGCTGCGCGCACGGCTGCGACCCCGGCTGAAAACTCGATCCTCTCAACGCCGTCCTGAATCCTTTCGGTTTTCAGCATCTTGATCGGGCCTACCAGCCCTGTACTGAGGCAGTGGGTACCTCCGCAGGCTTCGACATCGCCTCCCACTTTTACAATCCTGATTTTCTCTCCCGGAGGCACTCCGCCCTGGTATAGTCTAAACCCATACATCTGTTCGGCTTCGGTCCTTGGCATCCATTCCGTAACCACACGCGTGTTTTCCATAACTATGCGGTTGGCCAGGAGCTCGATTTGCCTCAGTTCATCAGGAGAGATATGTTTGTAGTGCGAAAGGTCAATCCTCGAACGGTCTTCAAATTTCTGGGCTCCGGCCTGCCAGATATGCTTTCCAAGGACTTTCCTGGCTGCATCGTTTACAATATGGGTTGCGGTATGGTGCCTGGCAAGGGCCATCCTGCGCTCCTCATCCACTTTTCCCGTGGTGATATCGCCTTTGCTGATCTCAATGTGCCCATCCGAGTTTTCCACGGTATGCACAATTACGCCATTGTAGACCTGGACGTCAACTACCTTGTAAACGGCATATCCTGCGGTAATTGTTCCGGTATCCGAAGGCTGCCCTCCGCCTTCGGCATAGAAAAAGGTGCTGTCCAGCACTATATGGTTGTCAAAGACATCGAGGACTACAGCTTCGAATTCAAGACGAGTAGGTTCATCGTAGAAGCTGCGCTTTGTCTTTGGAAGGTGCTTAAGTCGGTCCGCAAACGGAATAACTTCCGTTTCTTTTTCTTCTGCCCTGTTATGCAGTTCACCAACAATAGAATAGAAATTATCGGGTAACTCTACTCCAACCCCTATTTCGGAAGCTACTTCCTTTGCCATCTCCGGCGGGATTCCATGGGAATCATAGAGTTCGGTTAATTGAGACAGCGGAATCTTTTCCCCTTCTTTCTTATAGTGAGATGCAAGTTTCTGAATAATCCTGCGGCCTCTTTCCATTGTAGTGTTGAATTTCTCTTCTTCAGACTCCAGAATGTCCTGTATTACGGCAAAATTTTGCCTGAACTCAGGATACTCGGGCATATGCTTTATGTGCATCTCTACAATCTCGGAGAGTGGGATCCGGATGTCAAGATCATTCATCATGCGCAAGGTTCTCCTGAGGACAAGCCGCGCAAGGTATCCTGCCTTGACATTAGACGGGATGACTCCGTCCCCAAGCATGAAAGTCAGACAGCGTGTATGGTCGGTTATCGCATAGACCTTTTCTACGGGTTCCATGATTGACGAGAGCTTTTCTACAGTCATTCCGATGCTTGAGGCAACTTTTTTCCGGAGCTCCAGCAGGTTTGACTTCTCGCTGACGTCCATAAGCCCTGCAAGCCGTGCGTTCTGGGCCAGGATATTTGCATACTCGGAATTGTCCAGTTCATGTTCAAGCCCTGCAAGTCCCATGAGTTCGTGTACTATACCCGGGAACAGCGCATCATAGATTGTTGGGGAACCCTTTGAAGCCCAGACAAAACGCTCGAGCCCATATCCGGTATCTACGATGTAGTTGTCCATCTTCGAGTAGGTCTCTCCTTTGATCAGGATTTCTCCGTTTTTGTCGGTCTTCAGATCCATAAAGACTAAAGTAGCAAGCTCGAGCCCATTTACAATAACCTCAACACAGGGTCCGGCATTGCCTCCGCCTGCCCACGGCGCTTCTTTATAGGTTACGGCAAAAGGATCTACTTTTAGAGAATTCAAAAGCTCGTCGCAGAGTTCCAGGGTGTGTTCTTTCCAGTAGATCTCGTGCTCTCTTTTATTGAAAGCATGATGGGCCATCATCTCAAAGTTTGTAAGATGGCGTCCGCTCCTGCCCACGGAATCCAGGTCGTTTAAACGGATGCAGGGCTGAGAGATCGTAAGTGGGTTTGCAGGCGGGGGTACCAGTCCGGATGTAACGTAGGGCTGGAAGTCCGCAATGGATGCAATGGTCAGGTAAATGTCGTTTCTCCAGCGGGCAATTACAGGATAGCGTTTAATCCTTGTATGCCCTCTGGCCTCAAAGAAGGATAAATAATACTCACGCATCTGCGAGATGTCGAATTCCCTGGAAAAGACCGGACTCCCTATAAAAGAATAAGGATCGCAGGGAGCATCTCCGCATGTATTTCGATCAAGGTCGCGTGTCCAGAAGAACGTGCCACATGTCTGACACTGCTTCCGGACAAACCCGTTATTGTTGAAAAAATCAAGTTGATACTCATCTTCAAGCATAACAATCACTCCGGAGAGTGGGGTTTACTCTACCCTGCTGCATTTGAAAAACAAAGAAAAGCAGAATAACCCCAGCTCAACCGTTTCAAGGAATTTCCAGGCCTCTATTATTATGATAATTCAATCTTTTATTCGAAGTTGCTGTAGTAATATAAATAACTTACATAACAGAGACTAAATATATAATAATATGTAACTATTCAGCCTGGGTAAAACAACATCAATAGCCATCTTCCATAAGATTCAATGGGCATATTTATCTGAATTAGTTTCCATTAATTGTTG
>JADGNM010000037.1 GCA_017883485.1 Methanosarcina sp. | reverse complement strand
TAACTATTTGTAAAAATAATCGCCATCTAAAAAGGCAAGAATCACTAAATCAACCAAATTCAATGAAAAATTTAAAGGGGGGGGTCGGAATGTAAAATTCCTTGAATAATTTGACAAAATATTAATAGTCTCAATTAAAAAAATATTAGTACTGTTATTTTAAAGCTTATGAACTTTAAATCGTGCTACTGTTGACGGATTAGTTAATATTTGCCGAATCTTTTTATACAATGTTCTCCCATTACTTTTAAGAATTTTATGAGACTGCTCTGGATTGATGCCTTAAAAGGATTCGGGATTGCATTGGTCGTAATTGCCCATTACAGCCTACCTGAGGCGCTTGATACTTACATCTTTTCGTTTCATATGCCGCTTTTCTTTTTTATTTCAGGGTTCCTGTTCAATTTCGTAAAATACACAGGATCGGCTACAAATTTTGTAAAAGGAAGATTCAGATCTCTTATTGTACCTTATTTTGCTTTTGCAGTGCTTACCGCCTGTTTTACTTTTTGCTGGACGAAGCATACAGCCCGGGAGTTACAAGTATTAAATTTTTCGAAGCTGATGTCCTTCACAGGATTTATTCAATCATATACGCCCTCGGTCCAATGATTTCTTATAATCCGCCTTTGTGGTTCCTGACCTGCCTTTTCGTAACCGAGCTGCTCTTTTACTGGCTTGCGAAAAGATATTACTGGCAGCCTGGAAAGCTTATGGTCTGGCTTACTGCAGCCGGAATTATCGGGTACCTTTATTCGGTTTATGTGCTTTTCAGACTTTTCTGGAATGCAGATATTGCGCTTACTGCTGTTGTCTTTTACGGAGCAGGAAACCTATTTCGAAAATTCATAGAAACAGAAGAAGAGCTCAGGGCTGGTTCCGGTTTACTGAAGTCAAATTCGAGAATTATAGAAAGTCTCTTCCGAGTTGAGAAACTTTTTGCTATAATTTTTGTCATTGTGAGCCTATTATATTTTATGTATCTGCTTGAGTTTCCTACGGACAAAATCAATATGAACGTAATGAAATATGGAAGCTTCTTCTCGTTTTACTTACTGGCTTTCTCAAGCATCTTTGCTTTAGTATATATTTTCAAAAAAATAGGCAGTTCAAAGGTACTCGAGTACTACGGAAGAAACAGCCTGATTGTGCTTGCACTTCATTTCCCTATGAAGGACATTCTGACAAAACTTTCCAATATCTTTTTTGAGATAGATCTCGATTGTTTCAGTTGCACAACCTCTTTTGCATTGATCTTAACAGTTTTGAACCTTCTCGGCCTGGTGCCCATTATTTATATTGTTAATAAATATTTCCCCTTCCTGGCGGGAAAGAAGAATTCCCCTGCGAGCTTTGAAGGTTTTAAAGTTCATTTCAGGAAATTTCTGGATTGATAATGTATTTGATAATGTCATTTGATCATGTTTCTGATCTTGCTGATCTACTAACCGGCTTAAATTTCGAAATTATAATATGAAGCTTTAAATAGTTAATTTTTTTAAATACAAAAGTGTATGGGATATAAAATGAGTGGGAAAATACCAGAACATAGATGGGGAAACAGAAAAAAAATAATAATCTTCAGCATAATCCTTATTCTTATAATCGCAATTGTAATTTTCTTCCTGTCAGCTAAACCTTCTGGTAAGATAGTGTATGTGACTACCGACGGGAGTGGAGATTTCAACTGTGATGGGACTGACGATCAGGTAGAAATAAATAAGGCTCTTGCTTACGTGGCAGAAAACCCGCAGTTCTCAACCGTTTATTTAAGGGGTCACAGTACATATGTCATATCAAACAGTATTTTCATTGGAAGCAACACTGTCTTTGAAGGGGATTCCACTGCTGTAATCAAACTTAAGGATAAAGCAGGCTGGAAGGAAGAAAAGCCTTTAATTACACAAATTGACAGTGCCGGAAATCAAAATATTATTATAAAAGGATTTGAGATTGACGGAAACCATGACAATAATAGTGAATTAGATAGGGGAAAGGGATACTACAATCTGATCCATTTTGTTAATTCCGAAAACATACAGGTCCACGATATTTACATGCATGACAGCCATGGGGATGGGCTGAAGGTCTCAAGAAGTTCAAACATCCAGTTTTACAATAACACAGTTTACAAATTAGGGCACGATGCCCTCTATACCATCTCTTCTTCAAATGTTGAAGCCTGGAACAACAATATAACATCCAGAACGAATAGCGGTTTAAGAGTCTACAACACGAACCATGTAAAATTTAATAACAATGCCATCGATTCCGAAGGAGAAGGAGGAGCAGGAATAGAAGTTCAGAAAGCCGATCCGTCAACTGTGATGGATGATATAGAAATTTGCAATAATTTGTTGTACGAAACCAATGCTGCTGGCGTCTGGATCACAGGATATGGATCTAAGTATTCCAAAGACTCAGCAAAAGACGTATACATCCATCATAACAAGTTTTATAAAACCGGTACTAACCAGGGAGCTGACTGGGCAGGGGGTATAGTACTAAATGGATTTAATAATACTCTCATAGAAAATAATCTTTTTGACGGATGTTACGGTGCAGCCATTGCTCATAAACAGGTGACCAATGAATTTTCAGCTCCAGGTTCAGGATATACAACTGTTGTTAAAAATAATATAATAGTTAACACACAACCCAGTCATGCTGCAGGAAAAGGATATGCCATATATAATAAATTAAGAAACACCCACTCATTTATCCTGGAAAACAACTGCCTTTCAAACAATGCCGGTGGAAATTATATGTTTGCAAATTCCACAACGGACGTTAAAGTTGATCCTGGGTTTGTAGAGCAGGTTAGTAAAAATGATTCTATGAAGAAAGACTTTCAATGGAGTGAAGCATTGTCTGCGGGACCGCAAAAACCTTACTAAATAAAAGGCCTTACGCGGTATATGCTTCAAGTTTTTTTCCTGGCTGTTTTAGGAGTAGATAAGGCTAATCCCATCCATTTAATCCTAATCTGTGTTGCAAGCCTTCTTATGCTCTATTCTCCTTCTTACGCTCTATCCTATCCCTCGAATAAATAGTTCCGTAAAAATGAATTTTTACGAGAGTAAATTAGATCGATTTATTATAAATAAGGTATTATTATGCCATATTGCGAAATAGCTTGAAATGCTTATTATTCATAATATTCTAAAGCAACTACTAATACTAATTGGCCGCGGGAGCATGCTACAAAAAAATGCAGGTATAAGATCTCGTCTTTGTTTTTTCAAAACGCAAATGATTTGTTCGTTTTTCAGGTCTGATCAACAGCTAACCTATAATATCTTTTTCAAAATTGGAGATATATTAAAAGTAAGGGATAAAAATGGACGGAAAGTATCTGGAATATATACGGCAAAACAGAAAAAAAATAGGAGTTTCCATTGTAGTTCTGATTTTCCTGATTGCACTCGGGATAGCCATTCTTCCTGATAAATACCTCAGGCATTCTACTATGCAGTCGAATAAGACTGTCTATGTAGCTGGCGATGGAAGTGGAGATTTCAACTGTGATGGGAGTGATGACCATATAGAGATAAATAAAGCTCTTGAATACGTTGCAGAGAATCCTCAGTACACAACCGTTCATTTGAAAGGTCCCGGGACGTATGTTATTTCTGACAGCATTTTCATTGGAAGCAATACTGTCCTTGAAGGAGATTCTACTGCCGTGATTAAACTTGCTAATCACGCAGGGTGGCCTGCGATGAGGCCCCTTATACAGCAGATGAACAGTCTGAGAAATGATAACATTACCGTAAAGGGCTTTGAAGTTAATGGTAACTATGCCGGTAATAGTGAAATCAAATTGGGAAGAGGGTACTATAACATAATGTACTTTAATAACTGTAAAAACGTAAAAGTGAGCAAGATGTATATGCATGATGGAATGGGAGATGGGTTAAGAGTAGAGAATGGTTCCGGCATTCAGTTTTATAATAATAAAATATATAAACTCGGGCATGACGGTCTTTATGCCATTAATTGCTCGAAAGTGGAAGCCTGGAACAACCGCATAACCTGCAGGACTAATAGCGCTCTCAGGGCAAGTAATTCAAACCGCGTGAAATTTCACGATAACGTAATCGACTCTTTTAATAACTGGAATGCAGGCGGTCCGGGTGTTCAGGTCGAGAAATCAAAAGGCATCGTTAACGATATAGAGGTATATAATAACACAATTAATGATACTTATGGGCCTGGAATCTGGCTGATAGGTTATGGAGAGCCTTATTCAAAAAAAGAGACTCAAAACGTCCATATTCATCACAATGTACTTTACAATACGGGTACGAATCCAAGTATTGACTGGGTAGGAGGCATAGTAACAAGCGGATTTTACGATACCCTTATCGAAAATAATGTCTTTGACGGTGTTTATCATGCTGCTGTTACCCACATGTATCCTCCGGTTTCTACAGGTGTTGATTCGGGCATCGACCTTTCACCGCAGGGTAAGGGGTATACAACGATTGTCCGCAACAACATAATAGTAAATACCCGGGAACGTTCAAAAGACCCGAGCGGGACAGGGTATGGAATAATCAATTACCTCCCTGAAACACATACCTTTATTCTGGAAAACAACTGCCTCTACAATAATTTTGGTGGAAATTACAAAAATGCAAATTCAACCTCTGACATTTATGTAGATCCTCTTTTTGTAAACCAGCAGAACCATAATTACCACCTGAAATCAACGTCTCCCTGCATCGGTGCCGGATATCTTTCCCCATACTCTTCAATAGAGCTTGGAAGTAGCGATAAACATGTAAATATCGGGAGGTACAGTTAATACTGCTTAGGGAGATAGTTTAAAACTTCCAGGACTTACGCGGTCATGCTTGATTTTGCGCTTCAAGTTCGTAAGTCCGAACTGCTTTCGTTCCACGAAGATGAAGCCCATCTTTATTTGCTCGAAGTCAGGCCCAGCTGCTCTTGGGTGAGGATAAAAACAAACATGAGTTTATTCGGTTTTCTTTGGAATTGATAGAGAAAAAGATTAGCCCCAGGTTTCTGGAGCCCTGAGCAGTCTTATCAGAAAAGCAGGAGATTAGAGAGTTTTATCGAGTTCCAATGCCAATACACTGCCCTGGGTTACCCCCATGAAGCGCTTTACTTCGACCCCATCTTTCAGGATGATCAATGTCGGAACAGCATGTATGCCGTATTCCGAGGCAAGTTTCTGGTTTTCATCCACATCTACGACTTTGAACTCAACCTTATCCCTGTACTTTTTTTCGAGTTCTTCGAGAATCGGTTTTTGCATCCTGCAAGGTCCACACCATGTTGCGGTAAAGTCCATTAAGATCGTCGTCATAAAATCACCTATGGTATTTTAGAATGTTTGAAACTTTCTCTGTTCTCATTTATTCCACTTTTGAAACTGCACAAGAATCGTACATATATTACTGTACGACAAGCTACCGGAAACCCAATCCTGAATGATAAGCGACCTGAAAGATAGAATTCCAAATGCAGGGTCGGGACTCATTTGTTGTATATATTATCTTCGAGAATATATAATGCTATCTCAGTCTTATGGATTTTATTTTAAACGAATTATTGAGGGAAGGAAGGAATCACAGCAAGCTTTTAACTTAAAATTCGAAAACTTAACTGGAGATTGTGCTTCCGAGAGCTCTAGAATATACTTGATAGCATGTCTCAATTAAGTTTCACGGATGCGTTTTTAAAGATGAGTGTTTCTAAAGATAAAGTACTCATTCATTTTTCTGACTTTCAATACCTTTGCATTCTGTCCGGCCTTTAATAATATTACCGAAGTACATGCAGCCTTCCATAGAGATCGTCGGCACGTCCGGAGATTCATTTACCATATTAACAGGGGCACCCCGGATCAATACGCAGGGTATTCTTTCACCGGCTTCTCCCATTAGAAGTTCCGCAGCAGAAACAAGGTTATCTGCCACTGCTTTGTATGTTATACGGAGGGGTTTTCCGTAGATATCACAGGTCCCCCGTGCATCCTCGACAGGCACAAATCCCGAAACTCCCAGTGCTATACCTGTACAGCCAAGCCTGAGAGGCTGAGTCCTGCTATCCCCGATAATTACTCCGAGCCTGCATGAATAGCGCTGTTCAAGTCGGGCTCGGATATAGTCCGAGCTTTTTCTCGGATCTTTCGGAAGAAGGACTACCCGACCTTCAGGAGCATTGGATGCATCAATTCCTGCATTCGGAGCCAGAACACCTTTAGTGATGGTGAGTGCAGCTCCGGGTACGCCCCCGAAAATCTCATCGCATTCCTGAAGCACAAGTTCCATTTCTCTTGGATCAATTCCGTACTTTTCCCCAAGAAGCAGTGCCTTTTCCCCTGGAATAATGCTTGCAAGCTCAATAACTCTCTTCTCTGCCGTACCAACTGCAGATTCGGCCAGAACTACAATATCGCGATCAATTGGCACAACGCCTGCGTCCTCCAGAGAAGTTTCCAGAATTCGTATGATGTCGTCTCCTTCCCTAATAATAGGGGTCCTAATTCCAAACATCTGAATGGAAGTTTTTTCTGAATTCATATTTACTGCCTGTAAAAGTTGTGATCAGTTCAGTTTCCTTAGCAAAATAATAGATATGTAATAAGACCTTAAAAAGCTGTCAATTTTGTTGCCCTGAATGTTATTTCAGGAAGTGCGAGGTTGTAATTCTCATAGTTGATTTAAGGATATAAAGGTAGAACTTCTAAAGCCTTTCTTTGAATTTCTCTCACAGACGCTTCTATATAATTCGAAGAGCAGAAAATCTTCTTAACATAATTTATTTAAATTTGTTTATATATATATTTAATGTATATTTATTAAGTTTAAACTTGATCTATTGGAAATAGGAATATTTATTTAAGTTCGAAGCAGATTAATCGCATATGGATATTCCAGCGGGAAAAGACCTTCGAGGAGCGAATCTTCAAGGGGCTAACTTCCAAGGAGCCAACCTGCAAGAGGCCAACCTGCAAGAGGCTTCCCTGCAAGGAGCTGACCTTGAGAAGGCCAATCTACAGGTGGCCACACTTTATGGAGCTGACCTACAAGAGACTAACCTACAAGAAGCTAACCTACAGGGAATCGACCTTATAGAGGCTAAACTTGAAAAGGCTAACCTTCAAGGGGCTAACCTTTTAAAAGCGAATTTACAAGGAGCTGACCTCGAAAAAGCTAACCTGCAGGGAGCTAACCTACAAGAGGCTAACCTACAGGGAGCTGACCTTGAAAAGGCTAACATGGAAGGAGCTAACCTTCAAGGAGCTAATCTACAAGAGACTAACTTTCAATCGGCTAATCTTCAAGAGGCTAATCTTCAAGAAGCTAACCTGATAAAAGCTAATCTTAGTGGGGCTAACCTTCAAGGAGCTAACCTTATAGAGGCGAACTTACAAGAGACTAAACTTAAGGAGTCTAACCTCCGAAAGGCTAAATTAGAAAGAGCTAACCTTGAAGGGGCTAAACTTAAAGAGGCTAAATTAGAAGGAGCAAACCTTGAAGGAGCTAAGCTTATAAGTGCTAACCTCAAAGGTGCTAGCCTTAAAGGTGCTAACCTTAAAGGTGCTAACCTGATAAAAGCTAATCTTAATGGGGCTAACCTTCAAAGGGCTGAATTTCAAGGGGCTAACCTTGTAAAGACCAACCTTAAAGATACTAACTTTAGAAAGGCTAACCTCGAAGGAGCTAAACTCAAAGAGGCTAAACTTAAAGGGGCTCAGAATTTATCACTTGACCAGCTTTCTAAAGTGAGAACACTCTATAATGCAGAATTAGACGAAAAGCTTCTCATACCATTAAAAGAGAAGTATCCTGCTCTTTTTGAAAAATCAAAAGATGAATGAATGGATATTTTGACAACAACTTTTAACCAGGCTTCAATAGTTAAGCCTGATTGAGAAGTCCCTTATACGGAGCCAAAACGAACCTTCAGCAATGCTAGAATCGAGATTGCATCGCTGTTCGTTTACTGGCAGAAACTTTCCGGGATCTTCATGTTTTCTCCATACTTGCGTATTTTAAGGAAGTCCACTACTCTTGAAACTCTATATGAATGTTCTTGCCTTTTCTCGGCTTTTCGAGCCTGATATACCCTGATGGAACGGAGAAGGTCTATTTTTCGGAACTCGGGCCAAAAAGGAACGCAAAAGTATGCTGCACATTCGCTTCCGTTAGCTTGCCAGGGAAGGAAATTAGAAACTCTCTCATCGCCGCCGGTGCGAATGATCAGGTCAACATTGGGAACGGAGACTCCCGGAGCAGGATAGAGGTGTTCTGAAATAAGGTTCTCATCCACTTCTTCAAGGGAAAGCTTCCCACTGGAAACAGAGCCTGCAATATCCCTGACTGCCTGGATAATTTCTTGTCTGCCTCCGTAAGCTATGGCTACGTTCAGGTGAAATTTATTATAATGCTCTGTAGATTTTTCTATTTTTTTTATTGATTCGTTTAGAAAATTCGGCAGTTTTGACCTATCGCCGATGACTCGAATCTGTATCTCTTTTTCGCTTGTCCTTGGGTCAGAATACAGTTTCAGAAATTTTTGACTTATAAGGTTAAAGAGGCCATCTACTTCCTCTTCGGAGCGCTGGAAGTTTTCCGTAGAGAAAGCGTAAAGAGTAAGCTGTTTTACCCCTATTTCATAACACCATTCGATCACCTTTTCGGTAACTTCTGCTCCCATCGCATGCCCGAAACTTCGAGTCTTTCCCAGATGCCCTGCAAACCTGCGGTTTCCATCCATAATTACGGCTATATGGTTAGGAATTTCCGAATTTCGAATCCTTTTTTCGAGCCTATGTTCGTATCGCTGGTAAAATACACTAAAAGTGAGGTTTTTCAAGAAACGAAACCCCGCCCAGAGAGCTCTTTTCCAGTATAAACTTGTCTTTAAATTCGTCAATGTGCCTCCTTTAAATATAGGCTGAGAGAACTATATTAATCGTGTCTTTTTATGATTTATTTTTTGTGGGAGATGTTAAATTTATTTTAAGAGATTATATTCAACATAATTTAATTTTTCGGTGATACTCAAATTGGGCAGTTTCAGTGATTACCTGAAGGTCTAAGCGTAAAAAAATATAAACATAAAAAGGAAAAGTTATGAGAAGGATAATTAAAAATGCCAAAATATATACGATGTCAGAATCCGGAATCTTAGAAAACGCAGATATACTTATAAAAGATAGTAAAATAGTAAGAATAGGTGAAATAAATGAAGAGGCGGATGACGTATTTGATGCAAGTGGTAAACTTGTTTTTCCGGGATTTATAGATGCACACTCGCATCTTGGAATGTTTGAGGATTCTATGGGCTTTGAGGGAGCGGATGGCAATGAGGATACCGACCCTGTTACACCACATCTGAGGGCAATTGATGGAATAAATCCCTGCGACCGCTGCTTTAGTGAAGCCTTACGCTCCGGAATTACTGCAACAGCGACAGGTCCGGGTAGTGCTAATATTCTCGGAGGGCAATTTGCTGCAATAAAAACCTATGGTACGAGAATAGACAATATGATAATTAAAGCACCTGTTGCAATAAAAATTGCTTTTGGAGAGAATCCTAAAAATGTTTATAAAGAAAAGCATAAGGCCCCAACAACTCGAATGGCAACTGCGGCTATTTTAAGAGAAACTTTGTTTAAGACCATCGAATATATGTCCAAAAAGGAGAAGGCTGAGACTAAAAACGAAGACGGACCCGATTACAATTTAAAGTATGAAAGTCTGGTTCCTGTTTTAAAAGGTGAAATTCCATTAAAGGCTCATGCACACAGAGCTGATGACATATACACCGCAATTCGAATCGCCAAAGAGTTTAACCTGAAACTCACACTTGATCACGTAACTGAAGGATACTTAATGCTCGACGAACTTAAAAAAGAAAAATATCCATGTATAGTTGGACCTAATCTCACCAGAAGGTCAAAGATAGAGCTTAAAAACCTGAGCTTTGAAAATGCCGGGATATTATCTTGACTATGTCACATTAGACAGTTACTCAATTTGCTGTCATCGATTTCGCAGCAAACAAGACATTTGGTTTAATATGGTCTAGTGATGATGTTTTCACCTGGTAATGTGACATAGTCAAGTTATCAAAGAACGGCGTAATAGTTGCACTTATGACAGATCACCCTGTGATCCCAATTCAATACCTTGTTTTGTGCGCCGCACTATCAGTTAAGGAAGGAATGGAAGAATATGAGGCTCTCAAAGCAATAACTATAAATCCTGCCGCAATACTCGGCATAGATGATAGAGTTGGCAGTATTGAAAAGGGAAAGGATGCTGACATTGTTATTATGGATGGCCACCCATTTGATACCTTTTCAACCGCTGATATGGTTTTAGTAGATGGTGAAATTGCCTATAAAGCAGAGAGGTAAAATCGTGCGATAAACTTATGTTTTTAGCCGGCTTATTTGTCGTCGCTTAAAGATATATCCCGTATTTCTAAAAGTTCGCATAACCTATTCAGGGCATACTTTTTTTCATGTATCATAACTTCCAATTTATTAATCTCCACTTCCAACTGCGCAATTTCTATTTTTAATTGTATGACCTGCTCTTTAATAAGATCATTACTCTGCATCCTATCCGCCCAATAATAATGATTTCATGTTTCTTAAGCCATGATACCGCTTTTACATATAAATTATTGCTTTAGCTGTACATACTAATTAAAATAAGTTAAAAATTTGCCTTTGAAGAAAATCTTAACTGATCAACTACGGCAGATCCTATTTTTACATTATGCGCAACGTTTTTAGGCTACTTATCCCATTGTAATCACGACATTCAATTTTTGTCATAATGCCAAATACTTTGGTATAATACCAAACATGAGCAATCCATAACCCTGTTGAAAACGTCCCCTGAATAGCGTTTACTGATAATTCATTGACTGCAGTTTGAGGAAAAAAGATTTGAGTCAGGAGATCCGTTTGTGGTACAGCGCGCCCCAGGAAGCCCAAAAACGAAGGAAAACCAGATCCAGGTAGAGGCCATTAAATGGAAGCAGATTACTTGTTTGAGATTTTCTCAGACGCTTTAACAGACAGCGCAAAAATGATCCCGTTGCTTCTCATTATCTATGTTGGAATTGAGATAGTTGAATATAAATATGCGAACAAAATGAGGAAAGTAGTGCAAAAGGCTGGGACAGCTGGACCTGTTATAGGAGCGGTGACAGGTAGTTTCCCTCAGTGCGGCATATCTGTTGTCGCTTCGGCTCTATACACGCAGAGGTTAGCCACTGTAGGCACTCTGCTTGCTGTTTATCTTTCCACTTCAGACGAGGCCATTCCGGTAATTCTTTCTCAACCGGAAAAAGCTGAAATTATTGTGCCGTTGATCATAACAAAGATTATTATCGCTATAATAGGTGGATATACTGTTGATTTCGTTTTTAGAAAATCGAATAGAGAGACTTTAGCCCATATAAAAGCATATGCAGAAGGTTCCGATAATAAACATCATAATCATGAAAAAATTTTGGAAGAAAAAGCGTGCTGTGGTCACAGTACAAGCCCTTCCTCAGCAGAATTTAATCCAAAAGAGATAATCCTTCACCCAATAATCCATACAGCCAATGTTTTTATTTTCATTTTTGGCGTTTCGTTTGCAATAAATTTCGCAATTGCTCAAATGGGTGAAAAAGCATTCGAAAAGCTGTTCTTAGGATACGGCGTTTTCCAACCGTTTTTAATGGCATTATTCGGGCTTATCCCAAACTGTGCTGCCTCTGTCGCGATAACCATGTTGTATCTCAAAGGTGCCGTTACTTACGGATCAATGATTGCCGGACTTTGCGCTAGCGGCGGTCTGGGATTGCTAGTCCTGTTTAAAGAGGAAAAGGATAAAAAAGAAGTTTTGAGGATACTGCTTCTACTGTTTGGGATAAGTGTCCTTGCGGGATATATTATCCAGTATATTATACCATGACTATGTCATATTAGACAGTTACTCCAATAGCTGTCATCGATTTCACTGCAAAGATAATATTTGGCGTATGAGGTCAATGATGATGCTTTAC
>JADGNM010000347.1 GCA_017883485.1 Methanosarcina sp. | reverse complement strand
AGTTCTATTTACATGGAGATATAAAATGGAAGAAATGGATGAAATGCCTGGTGGAATCACAATCTAAAAAGGAATTAATTAGGAATCGATGCACTAGTATATGCGGTCGGTGCAGTTATGTTAACATAAAGGTCACCAGGAATTGTACCCGCGTTCGAAACTGTTGTATTGCTAATTAATTCATTAGTGTCTCCTGGAATAGCATTTGTTATACTATAATCGGCTGTAGTATTGACACCATAAAGAATAATAGTTCCTGCTGTAATTGTGTCGTTGCCTGCGATACGTGTGTCGCTGAAGTATGCCCATGTCCCAGCACTTACAATAGCTGTAAGCATTCCGAGAGTTAGTAAGCTTACCATTATTTTCTTATTAAACATCTTTCTATACCTCCTTTTGAAGCAATTACAAATTGGTGAAAGAATCTATAGGAGTGTGGGAATTCACCTCATACTCTCACCAATTTGAGCATTCCTTCATGTGGATTAAGTTTTCTTCATATGGATCATGTTTTAAGTAACTCTTATCAAATATTTTAAGAGTCTAATCCTCTATATGGCTCTTTTTTATATAGTTATTTGGAGATTAACAGGAATTCCGGATAGTAAAACAAGAATTAACATCATCAAGAGACTGTGTGATTAAGGAAAAATGGTAACTGATGGTTAACATCGAAATGCATCAAGTAATGGTACATTAACGGGTTTTTTCGAAGTCGTATGGCTATTTCGAGGCATCTCGAATTGTTTTCATTCAGTGTTCCATTATGTTTATATAGTTGTTTGTTAGGGCTGGGGATCAGCTAGGAGCCATAAACAAAATGTTCCTATTTCTTCCCGAATGCTTCCTTTTATATAGGAAATGTCCGATACTAAAAAATTTTAGGAAGTTATTTATTACATAACTTCCTTTTTCTTTCTAATGGTCTCAGAGGAGAAACATAAAATAAATGTATGGTGCCCGGAAAGTCTTTGGAAACAGGTGGAAGCACTAGGCTTTGACAGCCCTACCAAAGCCGTAATGGCATCCTTTGAGAAACTAGTTACCAAAAGTCAAGACGGAAGCTTGAAGGAACAGATCAGACACGAAAATGAATCAAAAACCCAGGAAATGGAAAAACAATTAAATGAGGCACGAAAGCATGCACTAGATATTCAAAATGAGTTGTCTGCAAGGCTGGAAGAGGCGCATCAGCAAATTGAAGGGTTAAAAAAAGACAAAGAGAACCTGATAGAAATGTATAATAAACATGTGTTACAGGTCCAGGCGCTACTTAATCAAAAAGAAATTGAAGCTCCCAAAGTAAAAAAGCCTTGGTGGCGTTCCTAGCGAGATCATCGAAATCAATCCTTCGTTAAAAGCTTAATTCTTATGGACATGTCAAAAATAAACAATCTGTGAATGTGGAAACGGATTGAATAAAGGGGGAATATTCATGAAAGGAGAGATATCTATGAATGAAAAAGGAAATCATTCAAATGTTCCATCTGGATATGTACAAGGACAGCCTCAGTTATCAAAGAGCGATATCTTCGGAGTCCTCCAGAATGATAGGAGAAGATGTATCTTGGAACTCCTCAATAAACAGGAAAAACTAAGCATACGTGCACTGTCCGAGGAGATCGCCCGCCTGGAATCTGGAGCTGAAGAGCCAAATAGCAGCGTTAGAAAAAGCATATACATTTCCCTACTTCAGACTCATATCCCAAAAATGGAAAGTCTGAATTTAATTTCCTTTAATAGAGAAAAAGACAGTATAGAACTCCTTCCTGCTGCTCGCGATTTTGATTTTTACATAGAAACCGTCAAGAAGGGGGATATTCCATTGAGCCAATTCTACCTTGGATTGAGCACACTTGCTGTTGTCGGTAGCTTTGCGATCTTTACAGACCTGGTCAAATGGATTACAAGCTCTCAGTGGATGCTTTTTATAAGCATTATCTTCTTAGCCTCCTCATTAGCTCATATGCACCAAGTCTGCAAACGTAAGGAATAGCCAACTTTATCCTTTCGATTTCTGATCAAGATTAGTCCCACTTTTGAACACCAACAAAGTGAAATAAAAGCTTTTTAGAGGATATCGAAAATCTCCGATATTTTGCTGATTTAAAAAATGTTTCATATCTTCAAACCCATATACCCAACATTTTAAATAATTTGAAAATGTTACTTACAATAACAGTCATGTGACGGTGATAATCAAAATGAGGGCATTCAAAAAAATAATACTTTTTGGAGCGGTGCTAGCTAGTCTAAGTTTCATATGTAGTACTTTTTCCTGCTTGACAGATACATATGCTGCCTTTGGTGATGCAAAAAACGTTGATGTCAATCTTAATGCAGCCACGTGGGATACCAAAGCCAACCTGGTTGAGCTATCTGATTCCAAACTCCCAGCAAACAAAGAAAAAACCAGCGAATCCACCTTCACTACCATGGAAAATCCAAAGGCATCTGCCTCTGGTAATAATCCAAGAGGCGAAAATTCTTCAAATAATGGCAGTTCAGTAAACGACCTTGTAAGTGATTGCTCCGTAGCAGGAAATTATACCATAAACTTAACCACAAACAATTCAACCTTATCTAATGAAAACTGCAGGGGTTCACTTGACTCATCAACAGTTTTGAAACAACCTACAGCAGTACTTCCGGTTGCAAACTTCAACAGCAACTTTACATCCGGTTATGCTCCTCTTTCAGTGCAGTTTACCGACTTCTCGACAAATGCAACAAAATGGAACTGGGACTTTGGCGATGGAAACATTTCAACCGAGCAGAATCCAGTGCATACTTACTCTGCATCCGGAAGCTACACAGTAACGCTTGCGGCAAGCAATGAAAATGGCACGAATTCAACGTTTTCCACAATGACTGTTCTGCAAACAGTCCTTCCTGTTGCAAACTTCAGTAGCAATTTCACCATTGGTTATACTCCTCTTTCAGTGCAATTTACAGACTTATCGGACAATGCAACTGGATGGAACTGGGACTTTGGCGATGGAAACATTTCAACCGAGCAAAATCCAATGCATACTTACTCTGTAGCAGGAAATTACACAGTTAACCTAATTGCAACAAATGCAGCATTTCAGAGTACAAAAATACGTCTGATTTCTGTAGATAAAAAAATCGGTTCCAAGAGAGATTTCTGTAAACAAAAAACTCCGTAAATTATTTGAGGATGGAAATTTCAGCGTGAAAGTGAAAACATGAAAGAAAAAGAAATTATCAATGTAGCAATCATCCTGTTTACTTCGGTGTTTCTGGTCAATGCCTTGATTCCGTTCTTTGAAGGGTCAGAAAAACCTCTAATTGTACTGAGTGGAAGCATGACACCTATTATGCTGCCTGGAGATCTGATCGTCGTAAAGTCAGTCGACCAGAATGAACTCAAGGTGGGGGATGTAGTTGCTTTCCAGCCTCCCGGAAGCAAACCTAATACTTTAGTAACGCACCGGATTATTTCCTTAGAAGAGGGAAAAGAGCGTTTTTTCGGCAGTGTAGTGAATTTGCTGTAAAATTACAAATTTCTAGCAGTCTTTGAGTCAAAAATTCAACATCAAGAGAGCAATTTTCTCTATTGTATCTAAAAA
>JADGNM010000346.1 GCA_017883485.1 Methanosarcina sp. | reverse complement strand
AATTCCTTAATCTTTAGGAATTAATTCTAGCTAATATTATATATAATTATTTATAATATCAGATTTTATTTTTTTACCGTTCCTTAGCATCTTTATCGGAACTGTACTTTATATGATACTGGTACAATTCAATGTATTTTCTTTCCTCTAAAATTAATGCCAGACTTGGAGCCAAACCATCGATCTTTTTCAGCTCAGAGAACCTCACTTTTCTTTTTCCCATATGCTAAAACATCTTGCAGAGCCATTCTGGAGGGTCTGAATTTCTTGTTTTCTATCTTCTGTCTTTACTCGATAAACCTCTTATATAACTTACTGATATATTATACTAAGTGACTTTATGAAAGAATTTGAGCTTGAACATGGCAGAATTTATCGAAATACCAAAATTTTTGAAAAACTTTTGAAATTTGCAAGATCGCATCCAAATAATGATATGGCAATATTCGGACACTTTCAGCATTTGGTAGATGTTGATTTGCGCGGGCAGTTTTGTGTGGGTGAAGATGACGATATTTCTGTGGCTGTCCATCTCAACGATAATGAAATCGTATTTCATGATTTGAATGAGGAAGAGCTAATCGAAAAAGACGGAAAATTGCAAATAATGGGCGGAACTTTTTGCGTGCAGAGGTCCAATGAAGTGATTTAGAAGAAATGAACGCTTTTGGCTTTCTAATCTTTTCTCTACCGCCAATCCTTCTAAGTTTTTCATGCTTCATGCATATGCCAAAGACTCATAGAGTTTGGTTGATGCTATTTTACAGACACATAAGTTTTGCCTCACTTTAATTTTGCCTCTCAGCTTTTCCGGTTTATAATCGCAATACTGTGGTCATGTAGAAAGCGACTGTGCCTGTTATATACTTGTAGTGAAGTGATCTGATACAAGTGATTTTATATGGCTGAGAAAAAAGTTGACCAGTCTTCACTCAAAAGCAAAGGGTTTCTGCCGCAGAGGCAGGAAAACATGTTTTCTATGAGGCTTAAAGTCATAGGCGGCAGGGTGGATGCTCAAAAGCTACGGGCAATTGCGGATGCTGCAGAGAAATACGGCTATGGATACGTCCATATAACCTCCAGACAGCAGATTGAGATTCCTTTTGTCAAACTCAAGGATACGGCAGAAGCGAGTTGTGAGCTTGAAAAGCAGGGAGTTTTAGAAGGCTCTTCAGGAAAGCGGGTGAGGGCGATAGTTGCCTGTCATGGGAACAGTATCTGCAGATACGGGTTAATTGACTGCCAGAAAATGGCTGGGAAGATCGATGAAAAATACTTCGGGGAAACTGTCCCCAAAAAGCTCAAGATCGCAATAACAGGATGTCCGTCTGCCTGTGTAAAACCCCAGGATAACGATTTCGGAATTATGGGCACGACAAGGCCCGAAATTCTCGAAGAAAACTGTGTTAGCTGCGGGCGCTGTGAAAAGGCCTGTAAAATGGGAGCAATAACAGTCCAGGAAGAAAAAGCCAGGATAGACAGGGAAAAATGTGTTCTTTGCGGAGCCTGCATTGCAGCCTGTAAGAAAGATGCTTTGAGAGTGGAGAGAACCGGATGTACGATCTTTGTCGGGGGCAGTATGGGACGCAAGCCCAGACACGGCATAAAGCTTATTGAACTTGCGGATGAGGAGCAATTATTTTCAATTCTCGAAAAAACAGTTGGTTACTACAGGAAATATGGCCTTGATGGGGAAAGACTGGGAGAACTTCTTGACAGGCTTGGAATTGAAAGTTACAGGAAAGAAGTCCTTCCCTAGAATTGCCGGAAAATCCATGGATAGAAAAACATGTGACTGAAGTCAAAATCGACAAATCGTACAGAGATTTACTGATTATCGATTGGTTGACAAGTCAGTCATAAAGTTGATAAGTTGGCCATCTATTAGATGAACCCTATTTGATTATACTCAACGTGTGGCATGCTCTCCAAGCCAGACTACTATTGCACCTAAGCCAATAAGCAGTGCAATGAAAAGTATGATCCCTCCCAGGAGAGGAATTTCAAACGCAATTCCAAATATAATTGCGCCTACAAGGTAATACATCATTTTTCCGGCTTCTTTTTTTAAGACCCTGTTGTAAACTACCTCACCTGCAAGCAATTCTACAGGCACTGTCGCAATAAGAAGCCCAAGTGCCAGGAGCAGGATCATTAAAACAGATAGGCTCCATCCGAAGATAGTAATAA
The DNA here is from genome assembly GCA_017883485.1 of Methanosarcina sp. Taxonomy (GTDB): domain Archaea; phylum Halobacteriota; class Methanosarcinia; order Methanosarcinales; family Methanosarcinaceae; genus Methanosarcina. The sequence continues at coordinate 1,407 of JADGNM010000346.1, read as the reverse complement.
GCAGTATTATTGCAAGTATCGGAAAGAAAATCAGAATTAATAAGCCCAGAAGCCCGGTTTTTAGAGGGGAGTCTCTTACAATCTCCTCCAGTCTGTCTACAAAACCCGGGAAAAGGTATATGAGGATCAAACCCAGGGCAAGAGACGCAAGCAATTTGAGAATAAACCAGAAAATAAACCAGAAAACGCTGAACCCTTCAGAGGTTTTTGCATACGGTGTTTCCGTTTCATTTCTAGTTGTAACGTTCAGGCTTCCCCCCACATTGTCTTTCAGATTAGATGGGTAATTTTGGGCATCAAGTTTTAGGTTTCCTTTAAGCTTGAAGTTATCTCCTGTTCGGAGAGTGCCTCCTGATACCTGTCCATTTCCGTTAATGGTCCCATCAAGAGTTATATCTCCTCCGCTAAGTATGACATCACCATTGACCATGCTGTCCCGGGAAAGTAAAATCTGGCCTCCGAAAGCCACCACATCTCCACCTACATTCCCGTTTACTTTTATAGTACCTCCGGCTGCAAAGATATTTCCTGAAACATTTCCATTAACAGTTAGGTCTCCACCCGCACCAATAAAATCTTTCACAACATTTCCATTTATCTCAAGTTTGGAGCCTGCAAGTACAAGATCTCCCTGGACGTCCTGGTTAATCTGGAAGTTATCTCCACCACCGAATACGTTTCCCGAGCTTGTGTTTTGAAGGAAATTATCCTCACTTGCAGCTCCCGCTGAATAAGGTAAGACAGCAAAAAGCAATATAAGCAAAACAAGACCTGATCCAAACTTATTTTCCATAAACCAACCCTCCTTGAACTACTGATACTAAATGAATGAGTGTTTTATTTTCACCCGCTTAAGTTAACGTTTTTATCTATTGTTGTCTTGAAAGTGTATATAAAAGTACTCATGATTATCGTAATGCCTCTGGCTGCAAAATAGAAGAGAAAATTAAACTGGCTGAATATTCAGGGACTAATAGAAATAGATACTGAGGTTTGGAAACTACCTTTTTGAAAAAGAATTAAAATCTCTCTTGATTTCGAAATATCCAGCGGCCATAAATTACATCGCAAAGCCCCCAAAGAAAGATTTCCCAACATAGAGAATCTTGACACTCAGCTCCGAAGCAGGGCGCAAGCTCCTATAGGAAATACCCGTAGACAAGAAATACAGATCATACACTGAAAAAGAGAGGCAAAGCGTGTGTAGAACCTGGCGATCTCGACGAAGCAATGAAATGCTTCACAAAAGCAAAAAAACTGAGGGGATCCTTGGTGTTAAGCATGAACTTAAAAAAAGCATGTATTCATGAGGCTCTCAAATTAGCTCTAAAAACTCCTGATCTAATTTGACAATCGTTTTTTAGAAGTATCTTCCAAATGAATTTTTTTCTCCAATTTTATTTTGTA
>JADGNM010000345.1 GCA_017883485.1 Methanosarcina sp. | reverse complement strand
TGTATCATAATATAAAAGTTGAACATGAAGTGAAAATATATATTGTATCAAAAAAATAAATTATGTTCTATTTTTGCATGGGGGTCGAAATGTAAAATCTCACAACAATACTTATACATAATATGAAAGTAATGTTCCGGAAGAAATCGTTAATATTAAATGGGCAATTGTTCATGTTCCTCAGGAAAGATTAGAATAAGCAGTTTTATATTCATGTGTTAAGGGAAAAATATATTTAGTCCATTATCCTTTTGGGATGCCAAATATAGAATCTCTACTGTTATAAGGATTTATCTTCGTAATGCAAAGTAATTCAAAGATCATCAAAATTCGGAAAAATTATTACGTTGAAAATTTACTGGTCAATATTATCACAACTTTGCGGGATTATTAATCTCTGTAAAATAGGTAAATTAAGAATAAATCTCACAGTTGCTCAGGCTTATATGTCGAACATGAAGCCGCTTCATTAGTAAGGAAATCCTCAATTAATCCAGAATTAAGAATTAAAGGACAAAAGCTTTAGGGAAGGATACTCGAAAGATGCCTGTTTATTGATTAATGCACGATATTTATCTTATCGGAGAAGGAAGATCCTTTAAATGTAATTGAAGGAATGCAGGCTCAGAGTTAGTCTTCAGCAGTCTTAAAAGGCATTGGAGAATTTATATATTTGTTTAAATATATATTGAATTATATTCAAAGTGTGCATATTTAAAGTGGTATCCTTCTGCAAAAGAGCGTAGTCTGATTCATTTCTTCTAGAGCCGGATTGTTTTCTGGAGAAGAATCTGGAAGTTTCTTCCTGAGGCTGGTTCTACATTATCGCACACTATCGTAACTGTGCTTTTGCATTCATGGTCATTGCTTTCAGACCGTTACCTGTCTTGCTTCTGAGGTTTCGGTTTCAAAGGGATAGAAATCAAATAAGAGGTTAAAAAATATGACTGAAATAGGAATTGTTGCAGTAGGCGGCTATAACGAGATGGGCCGCAATATGACTGCAGTAATCATAGGTGAAGATGTTATTATTCTGGACATGGGGCTTCGGCTTGACAGGGTCCAGATTCACGAAGATGTTGAGATTGACAAAATGCATTCTCTTGAATTGATCGAAATGGGAGCGATCCCTGATGATACTATCATGAAAGAGGTCAATGGGACTGTGAGGGCAATTGTATGTACTCACGGGCACCTTGACCATATAGGCGCGATTCCGAAACTTGCACACAGGTACAACGCTCCTATCCTTGCTACACCATATACGGCAGCTATTATCAAACAGCAGATAGAGGCCGAGCGCAAGTTTGAGGTTTGTAATAGGGTTATTCCTCTCAGTTCCGGAGGGACATACCAGGTTACGGCAGATATTTCTATCGAATTCATTCGGGTCCAGCACAGTATCATTGACTGCGTTCTTGCAGCTGTTCATACTCCGGTTGGAGCGATCCTTTACGCCTGTGATTTTAAGCTGGACAGAACTCCGACAATGGGTGAAGCTCCAGACTTCGAACGACTTAAAACCCTCGGAAAGGAAGGGGTTATCGCGATGATTGTAGAGAGTACGAATGCCGGACGCTCAGGAAAGACTCCTTCTGAACAGATTGCAAAGGATATGGTTAGGGATGTGCTGCTCGGAACGGAAGAGTCCGAAGTCGGAATGGTTATTACTACCTTTGCTTCCCACATTGCCAGGCTAAAAGCGATTATTGAAGCGGCTGGAGAAATGGGCAGAATTCCAATACTTATGGGCCGTTCAATGGAACGCTACGTAGGGGCTGCGAAGGATCTTGGTTATCTGGAGTTGCCTTCCAATGTCGAGATTTACGGGCTCAGGAAAGACATCGATCGGGTTTTCAAACGAATTATGCAGGAAGGAAAGAACAAGTACCTGCCAATTGTTACCGGACACCAGGGTGAGCCGGGTTCTATCCTTGTGCGCGTTGCAAACGGGGAAACTCCCTATACAATTGAACCTGGGGACAGAGTTATTTTTTCTGCAAACGTAATTCCAAGCCCCATGACTCAGGCAAACCGTTATGCCCTTGAGACCAAGCTCAGAATGAAAGGGGCCAGGATCTACGATAATGTTCATGTATCAGGGCACGCATACAAGGAAGACCACTGGGAACTTCTGCGAATGGTGAATCCGGAGCATGTAATTCCTGCCCACGGGGATCTGGAGATGCACGGGCACTACATCGAGATGGCTGAAGACGCAGGGTATGTACTGGGAGATACGGTGCATCTTCTCAGAAACGGTGAAGTGTTATATATAGAGGAATAATTCCATAGGGAGGATATACCCTGTAGTTATAATTACCTATACCTATAATTGCCCTGTTCATAATTACCCATATTCATAATTACCTATATTCGGGAGGACTATGACTCTGATTGATGAGATCAAAAAAAGAAGTGTCTATGTTGATGCTGCAATTGATGAGTTGCTCCCTATAACTCATCCTGAGGGGCTGTATAAAGCCTCTCGTCACCTTGTGGATGCCGGAGGAAAACGTCTCCGTCCAACAGTCCTTATTCTGGCAGCTGAAGCTGTAGGTTCGAATCTCAAAGCCGTTTTACCTGCAGCAGTGGCCGTGGAGCTTGTACATAATTTTACCCTGATTCATGATGATATAATGGATAAAGACGACATCCGCAGGGGAATACCTGCGGTCCATACGATGTGGGGCGAAAACGTAGCCATTCTTGCAGGAGACACTCTTTATTCCAAAGCCTTCGAGATTCTGTCAAAGGTTAAAAACGAGCCGGCAAGGATTTTAAAATGCATGAATGTCCTTTCAAAGACATGTACTGAAATCTGCGAAGGGCAGTGGCTTGATATGGACTTTGAGACACGGGAAAGAGTTACGGAAAGCGAATATATTGAAATGGTTGAAAAAAAGACCTCGGTCCTCTATGCAGCCGCAGCCAAAATCGGAGCCCTTCTTGGAGGAGCTTCCGACGAGGTTTCTGAAGCTTTATCCGAGTATGGGCGCCTTATAGGGATTGGCTTTCAGATGTACGATGACGTTCTGGATATGGTCACTCCACAGGAAGTTCTTGGAAAGGTAAGAGGCAGTGACCTTATGGAAGGAAAGCATACTCTTATAGTAATTGATGCTTTCGAGAAAGGTGTGAAACTGGATATATTCGGAAAAGAGAAAGCTACTCAGGAAGAAACCGATGAAGCCGTCCGGATTCTGACAGAGTGCGGCTCAATTGACTACGTGAAGAATCTTGCAATTTCATATATTAATGAAGGCAAGGCAAAGCTGGATGTGCTGGAAGACCGCCCTGAAAAGGAGCTTCTTCTTCAGATTGCCGACTACATGATTGCAAGGGAGTATTAATTAAAAGAATCCTCCGAACAAACACGATGTGGTAGGTGATCTGACCACAGATAGCTAAAACTACGCAATTCCAATACTTGTCACTCCTAGCCATAGGTGTCTGGCACCGCCTGTGGCTACGGTGTCAAAAAACCTCATATAGAAAGAAGCAACGTATCCTCTTCAAATTGAGTGAAAACCTTTTACTTTCAATTCGATGAACTTCTTTCCCTGATTAATTGAGCCAGAGATGGCATCTCAAATTTCTTG
>JADGNM010000344.1 GCA_017883485.1 Methanosarcina sp. | reverse complement strand
CCAACAATTAATGGAAACTAATTCAGATAAATATGCCCATTGAATCTTATGGAAGATGGCTATTGATGTTGTTTTACCCAGGCTGAATAGTTACAAATTCTGCAGAGTTAGTATAAAAGTTCGAGAACAACAAAAATAATCTTTCACTCTTCACTGGAGACTGGATTCTACAGAAAGGTGCTGCAATCTTTCAAATCTAACCTCCGGCTGATTTTTTTAAGGGTGATAATAATAAAGTATTTTAAGCTAAAGTTGAAGATGGTCCTTTTCTTTCTTAAGGATCGTTTAATCTAATTTTTTTCAGATACAATTTTTCCAGCCCAAATATTATACTAGAGAATTCTATTTTTGTTATCCGTATTTGGGATTTAATTACTTGTTCTTATATCTCATTCCAACCAGCGTGTAACCCTATCAACCGGGGGTCGGACGGAAGGGGATAGTTCTTCAGCCGGATAGCCTATTGCACAGCCCATAAGAGCCCATTCACCCGAAGGAATATCAAGAATCTTGCAGAACGCTGGGTTATCAGCCATTTGAGCTGTAATGGAGACCAGCTGGAACCCGAGGCCGAGTGCGGTTGTTTTTAGCCACATATTCTCCAGACAGTGAGCAAGTGCCTGCTGTTCCACGGCAGGAAAACCTTTCATCTCAGCCACAATTATGAAATATGGAGCTGTGCCTACACCGGGCACCTTCCCCATCTTTTTGATCTTAGCAAGCCGGTTTGCAAATCCGGCGGCCTGTTTTTAGAGCTGTGGGTCATTCTCCATAGCATGCTCAAGATTTGAAGCCTCTGCCATAACTTCCTCGAAGATCAGGGAAGCTGCCGCTATTATACTTTTTGAATCCCTTTTCAGGACGAAAAATCTCCGGAAATAGTCCTCTGTATTACTCACGGCTGCAGCAGCAAAAGGCGCGTGGAGGCCGGCATGTATAATGTCCCTTATATCGTCTTCTGGTGGGAACTCCTGCCTGAACTGCCGATGAGATCGCCGCCCAACAATTATTCTGTCGAACATAACATTTTTCTGATCAGGTATTTCTGTACTCATACCTGAATCAAATCCTCGATTACTTATAAACTTGACTGGAATTTTAATACAAAGATATCACTGAAAACTATGTGATAAATTTTATAGTGCTTTTATAGTTTTTTTAGAATATCCATTTTGTATTCGCTCCCATTTTAGACGATAAGTAAGTTTCAATTTCCCGACAGAGTTGGGCTTAAAAAGCTGGTTTAGGCAGTTTAAAAGGAGTAATGATCGTTAAGGAAAACCTTCAGGAAACATAAGTTAGTAAGAAAGTATTCAGGAACACAAGCTACAACTGTTAAATATTTATTTATACGTTGAGGTATATTATCTACATATTAAGTATTTATTCAATGTATTTAATATTCTTGCGGCTGATTTCGCAGTTAAAATAAAATAAATTATATAAAGAGGTTAGTGACTTGGCTAAGAAAATTAAAACACAAGTAGAAGCTGGCAAAACAGCTAAAAAAATCGAGATCGAAATCAAGAGAATTACTAAGGCAGGTAAGGGGATTAGCTCGAAGCCCCGATATGTCCCTGGCTTCTGGAAAGGCACAAAAGAAACAAGAATGGGATCAAAAATTAGTTATAAACCCCGTTATATCCCTGGATTCTGGAAGCCCCGCTATATTTTTGGCTCCTGGAAAGGAACAGCGGAAACAAAAGGTAGATCAAAAATTAACTATAAGCCTCGCTATGTACCCGGTTCATGGAAACTAACAAAGGAGACGCAACAGATAGAGAGTAAGCCTCGCTATATTTTCGGCTTCTGGAAAGACACAAAAGAAACAAGAATGGGATCAAAAATTAGTTATAAACCCCGTTATATCCCTGGCTTCTGGAAACCACACTACATTTTTGGCTCCTGGAAAGGAACAACAGAAACAATAAAGAGATCAAAAATTAACTATAGGCCTCGTTATGTCTCTGGTTCTTGGGAACCTATAAAAAGAGCTTCAAGAATGGATAAGCCCCGTTATATTCCTGGCTCCTGGAAGGGGATAAAAGTAATGAGAGTGACACAAAAGAATGACCATATGCCCCATTACATCCCTGGTTCCTGGAAAGGGATAAGGTAAATTACGAGAAGCATAAAATCAAATAATCAAAATAGAGCATGAGTAATCCGTCATAAATACCAAAATTTCGGTTTTTTAAGGTTGGTCGGGGATAAGCTTCTTAAGACTGCAAGCACAAGATCCATCGCCTTTCGAACGTGAGTACAGTGCTCGTTTGTTGGTTTATCGATGACCAAGTACCTTTTATCCTTACTTTTCTTCTTCATTTTTAAGTTTAAGGGTTTGTTTTTTTTGGTAGCAGTGATATTTTCAGAACTATTTTTGTTCAATGCCTTAAACGGTTTGCATTATAGATTGTAGTTGTATATAGCCGGAGTAAAGAGAAATCAAAGGACTGGCTATTTGAACTCCTCATTCTTTGAGCTCTTTCAATCTTAGTTTCAATATTGACAGAGTTATATTTCTTTCACTTTGAGAATAGAAAAGTCCCATTGAAGTCTAAATTAATATGTTAACTACATGAATAATTAATCAAGTTTGTAGAAAGAAAATTAGAACATGAAAGATCGCGAAATCAGATAAACTTGACGAAAAAAATTAATTTAAAGAGGACTTTGATCCTTATTTAAACTATTAAAGGCTGATTTTGGGGGGATGTCAAAAGTAGACTAACGTGAATACTATTAGAATAATGTTAGTTTAATGAGATAAATATTTATAGTAAGTATACGTATTATTAATTGAGTTAAATCTAAAAACCGAAAGAAATTCCAGCAGGAAAAGAAAAAGATGAAAATCCGAGTAGTTAGTTCCAGAGAAGAAATCTTTACACTTAATCCGAACGAAAAAATAGTGCACCTGGCCTTCAGGCCTTCTAATAAGGATGTCTTTGGATTGGTTGAAACCTGTCCAAAGATTGAGGTGATTCAATTACCGCAGTCTTATAAACGCACGGTCTCAAAGTCCATAGAAATGTTCCTCGATATGCAGAGAATCCGGCTTATCGAAGGAGATGTCTGGGGGCACAGGAAAGACTTAAACGAATATTACAACATTCCATCTTCAGTGATTGAAAAAATAAAGGTGATGAAAACCGAGGGAAAATCCGCTGAGGACATTGAAGCAAAGATTTCAAGGGAAAGCAAGCTTAACCCTGAAATGGTCGAATATATTATGACCAAAGAAGCCACTGCCTGAACTTAGGCAGGATAAAACATGCTGCAAGCCACTTGTGGAGATTGGCTGGAGATTTGATTGTAAGATAGGATCCATTCTTTCGTATAATCTGATCTCCATAAAAATTATATTTGGGGGTTTAAAAATTACATTTGGGGTGTGGGAAACTTTAAATTATAACTCTTGTCAGTTTATTAAAAGGATCCTTTTCTTTTTTCTGGATCAAATAAACTTTTATTCGGTCAATATTCGTTCATTAACCTTATTGTTTTTATCTTGACTATGTCACATTACCAAGTAAAGCATCATCATTGACCTCATACGCCAAATATTATGTTTGCAGTGAAATCGATGACAGCTATTGGAG
>JADGNM010000343.1 GCA_017883485.1 Methanosarcina sp. | reverse complement strand
GTTGAATGTAAAAACACACCTGCAAGAGAAGCAGGGATTACAGATTCAAAGTGGACACTAAGAAATCTTCTAACATTTAAGTGCTTCAAAACACCAATCGTATAACGCTGGACGACCAATGCTTTAATGAAGCAGAATCTTATTTAGCAAGGATTGAAGCATGGAACCAGCAGAAAGGTAATAGGGGTTCTTTATTTCATGGTAGCTTTAAACTTCGAGCCAGAAATTCGCTATGGATTCGATTGCCTTTGCGAATTGGTCAAAATCAAGAGGTTTAGTGAAGTAGGCATTAGCGTGAAGCTCATAAGATCTAATTATGTCCTTATCAGAGTTGGAAGTAGTTAAAACCACTACCAGTATACTTCGAAGATTATTGTCTTCTTTTATTTCCTTGAGAACTTCACGCCCATCTTTTTTCGGTGAATTCAAATCCAGAATAATTATAAGGGCGCGGGGAATCTGAAAACTTCCCTTCACTATGTAAAAAGCAGCGTCTCCTATCCATCTTCTGCAATATGAAGACGTTTCCTAATTTTTGTCTCTTCTAGAACTTCTTCGATTAATCCAACATCGACTTTATTGTCTTCAATTAAAAGAATTTAGACTGGCTTGCCTATAAAAGTCAATTTTAGACTTTACTTGACAGTAGAATTTCATGATTATTCAGTCCGGGAAGAACAGTATTAGCAGCCATCTTCATTAAGAATGCATGGCAAATTTAGGGGATTGCCATTAATTGATGGTCATTGATTATGTTTTTCCAGTTTTGTGCAGGTTGAAGTTACAAATCTCTTGAATCTAAAATCGATATCATTTAACCTTTTTTTATACGTAAATGGAATTTTTCATTATATAGAATTTACGAAGCCAGCAATTATCTTGGATGAGTCGTTAGTTTTAATCTTAGACATCACAAATGATTTTATATATAAAATAATTCATACAGTAATGTAATATGCCGAAAGACTTAAATTCCGACAAATCTAAAATTGGGTTTAGGCATCTGGATGGTGTTGAACAAATTATTGCCAACCGCTGGAAAATCGGGGCAGCCCTGGCAATAGCAATGCTTTTATGTCTATCCTTTTTAGTCCTGCTGCCTCTTGCGGACGGAATCATACTTGGCCTTGTTTTTGCTTACATTGCCAGACCCATCCAGTTAAAATTTAAAGAGCGTAGAAAATTGGGCGCTCTTGTTGCCAGCCTCTGCATCTTCATCCCTTTGGTGTTTATTATCGGAATTGGAATTCTGGAAATCCTGAACCAGGTCACCTGGATTATTAATAATAAGACTGCGGTCACCGGTGCGGTTGTGGATTTCATACACGCACTCCAAATTCCGCCAGAACTTGTTGCAATTTTCAATGATGCTGTCAGGAACCTTTTTGCCTCCCTGCTTCCTGCGATCGGCAGCATAGGCCTAATTGGATATGCCCAGAGTCTCAGTCTCTTTGTCATTAATTTCATGATTTCGATATTCTTCTGCTTTTACATTCTTGCTGACGGAGACAGGCTTTACTCCGCGTTTCTTGGCGTAATACCAACCGATTACAAAGGAGTTGTAAACCGATATGCATGCCATCTCGATCTGATCCTCAGAGGAATTTTCCTCGGAAGTGCCTATTCTGCCATTATAGTAAGCGTGACTTCGGTTGTTGTTTTCTATGCTTTCGGTTTACCCCATGTCCTGGCACTTGCAACCCTTATTTTCATAGCGTCAGTTCTCCCTCTTTTTGCCGGGTATATGGTGCTCATACCTCTGGCTCTAATGCGCTACCTCCAGTACGGATTTGAAAGTGCGGTTTTTTTCTTTGTGGTTGCCTCCATAGTAATTTATGGTCCTCCCGAATTAATCCTGAGGCCTTACCTGACCGGCATGCAGTCCAAAATTCACCCGATGCTGCTCATACTTGCCTTTATCGGAGGGGCTTTTGTTGGAGGAATTGCAGGGCTTTTTGCAGCGCCCATCCTGCTGGGAGCCCTGGTTGCGGCTTACAGGATTTATCAGGAATACTGCCATCCGGAACAGGTAGAGGCTAACCTGGGGCTCAAGAACCTGAGAGGCTCCTCCAATGCTGAACCTGAGAAGTGATCCTACAAATTAAAAATGAGCTGTAGTATAATATGCTGGAAAACATGAAGATCTGAGAGAATTATTAAGGCCAAGATAAGAGATATCAGTCGAAAGGGATTGCTTTATATTGTTGCAGGATATTAGGACTTTCATATATTCTTCTTTACTTACTTTAATCAAGATCTGTTGACGGCACAAACCGCAGGCAGTCCTGAAACGATTTAATTATTCCATAGTACCAGGTTAATTCGACAGAACTTATTGTTTGGAAGCGTACTCCAGCGGTTTATCGAACACGGTGATACAACACGGTGATACAATGCAATTATTGCTCATTCATTCTGATTATATTGAATACGAGACCAAAAAACAAACTCCAGTTGCAGAAAAAATAGACGAGTGCTTGAAGTCCGGAAGACTTGAAGAGGCACTTACTGCTTTCACGGCTGTGGAAAAAGTAGATGAGGCAAATCCTGAAGAAGCTATAGAAAAAGCTGTTTCTGAAATCGAAAAGGTAGCAGTCCAGGTCAAAACCAACCGGATAATGCTCTATCCTTACGCCCATTTAAGTTCGGACCTTTCCTCGCCGAAAGTTGCAGTGCAGGTCTTAAAAGGAATAGAAGCTGCTCTTTCAGGTAAATATGAGGTCAAGCGTGCTCCTTTCGGATGGTATAAGGCTTTTACTGTAAGCTGTAAAGGGCACCCCCTATCCGAACTCTCCAGAAGCATCCGGCCTGAAGGAGCGGCAAAGGCAGCAAGTAAAGCAGATGCATCCGATTCAGCCGGAGAGAAAGAGGAGGTCGTTTCCGAAGCCCTGAAAGCTGAAAGCACTGCAAGATCTTACTGGCGAATTCTGACTCCTGACGGCGAACTCCATGAAGTTAAGAATTTTGACCTGACCCCTTACCCAAAACTTCAGCAATTCGTTAACTACGAAATCTCCAAGAGCAGGGCTGTTGAGCGAGCTCCGCCGCACGTAGAGCTTATGCGGAGGCTTGAGCTTGCGGATTATGAGCCAGGCTCGGATTCGGGAAATATGCGATATTATCCCAAGGGAAGGCTTGTAAAATCCCTTCTTGAGAATTACGTGCTTGATGTTGCAACCGAGTTTGGGGCAATGGAAGTTGAAACTCCTATAATGTACGACATGAACCATCCTACCCTGAAGAAGTACCTTGACAGGTTCCCTGCAAGGCAGTACTCAATCGAGTCTGATAAGCGGCAGATGTTCCTGCGTTTTGCAGCCTGTTTCGGGCAATTCCTGATGAACCACGACATGACGATCTCCTACAGGAGCCTGCCTCTCCGAATGATCGAGATGACCCGTTACAGCTTCAGGAAGGAACAGAGGGGAGAACTTGTCGGCTTGAGAAGACTACGGGCTTTTACTATGCCGGATATGCACACTCTCTGTGAGGACATGACCCAGGCTGTGGACCAGTTCAAAAAGCAGTATGACCTCTGCATTGATGTGCTCGAAAATATGGGAATTCAAATTAGAGATTACGAGGTCGCCATACGCTTTACGAGGGACTTTTACGAGTCGCATAAAG
>JADGNM010000342.1 GCA_017883485.1 Methanosarcina sp. | reverse complement strand
GAATGACTTGAATGCTATGGATGCTATTCTAGCGGCACTCAATCAAGCGCCGCTATTATTCTGATAGTTGCAGCATTTAGCTGAGACTATAACTTTTTTCAAGTAGGCTGAATAGTAACTATATATTTTTAATTTTCTTGTCAGAACCTGTTCAGGTCAGCATTTTTACCCTCAAAGATTTTTTTACTAAAAATGTTTTATCAAAAATTATATCTATACATATAAATAAGTTAGGAATAATATATTAGCGTTAGTTAATATATACCCTGGCACCTGGATTATTATTTACTTCTAAAGCCGGTAAAGCATCGATTAACAAATTTTGTGTTTGAGATTTAAGGTTAACTTCCTGTCCGAAAATATATGGCTGCGGGCAGAAAAATTCCTCGATCAATGATCAAAGAAAAAAGTGTCGATAATCGGGAAGCAATAATCGGGAAGCAAAAATCGGGAAGCAAAATCGGGAAAAGAAATTCAGGGTAGAAAAACTCTGGATGCAGATGGAAAAAATTCAAATTACGCCTGATGAATCTAAGCCCATTTTTATAAAAGTCAATCCAAATATAATCTGTGCAATCCCCAAAGTGCGAACGATAGAAAAATAGTATTTACTCTTAATAAAGTATTTTGATCTCTCTACAATTAACGCAACAACTACTTTTGATCCTACAAGAAGGCTGTAGAAACCAAATATAAATAAAATTGTGGCCCAGATATGGGTATTTAAACTCTTAAAAATCATCGGCCCGCCGATGGTGAGCCAGAATATGTATGGATGTGGATTTCCAAAGTTAACAATGACTCCTCTTTTAAGAGCATCTTTCTTTTCTGAGTTTATTTCAAAGCTACCAGATTTGATTTTCAGAGATTCAATTCCTGAATAAATAAGATAAGATGCACCAAAAAACGCAATAATTCCTATAATAAAACTAGAGCTTGCCAGCTGTGACAGGACAAAAAGTGCAGATAAAACTATTGGCATGTCTGTGATCAAAGGAGATACTGCAACCTTTATCCCTTCCCATTTCCCGTGCTGGAGAGTTTCGGAAATAGTTATAGCTAACAGTGGGCCTGGAGAGATCCCTGCGGTAAGGCCAAGAAATGCTCCTAAAGCTAAAAATTCAATAAAATCTACTATAATCAAGTATTATGCCTCAGTTTTCCATATCAGTTTGAATAACGGAGACTCGGGACCTCCGATGCAACTGGCGAGAAAACGCGGTTGCATTTCAGTTTCAAAAAGTTATTTGGGGTATTCAATACTTATAAACCTTATTTTAAGGAAAAGAAAACCTGGGCTTTCAAGCTTCGATTCTCGAAAAAAGAACTGTCCCGATCGCGCAGATAAGGGCTGACAATACAGCTATTATTTCCAGATCGTTGTAAACTCCGAAAATGCTCTGTCCTGTAGTAACTCCCCTTAATCCGTCAACGCCGTAGGTTAGTGGATCGATCATGCTGATGAATAAAATCGCAGGAGGCAGGTTTTCTATGGGAAAGATGGCTCCGGAAAGGAAAAAAAGTGGCATGATCAGGAAGTTCATTATCAACTGGAAGCCTTGCAGGTCTTTCATGGTTGAGGCTATGGCAAGGCCAAGCCCTGAAAAGAAGATTGCTATCAGGGACATGAATATCAACCCCAGTCCAAGGCTTCCCAGGTTTGGAATCCTGAACCCGAGCACATAGGTCAGGCTCAGCACTATCAGGCCCTGAACCATAGCTATGGCTGCACCTCCCATAGTTTTTCCGATCATGATTTCTGTCCTTGAGATCGGAGCTACAAGAGTCTCTTTAAGAAAACCGAACTTCCGGTCCCAGATAACCTCAAGCCCGGAGAAGACTGCAGTAAAGAGAATTGACATGGAGACAATTCCAGGAGCAAGAAAGTCCATGTAGCTTGCCCCTCCGTTAGCCCTGGAATACATGGGACCGATCCCGAATCCGAACGCGATTAAAAAAAGGAGGGGCTGCCCGAGAGAACCTATTAACCTGGATTTGGAGCGCCAGTAATGCTTGAGCTGCCTCAGGCAAAGTATGTATATAACCTCGATCAATTCCTATTCCTCCTCCTGCCTCGCATCATTCTGGTTCTATTTGCAGGTCTGTCATTCTCGTCCCGGATATCCCTGCCTGTAAGCTTCAGAAATGCCTCTTCTAAGGATTCGGTATCCGTCTTTTTCTTTATTTCTTCAACAGTACCGGATTCTATAATTTTGCCGTGGTCAATAATTGCTATCTGATCAGCGATAGCTTCGGCTTCTTCCATATAGTGTGTGGTCAGGAAAATCGTCATTTTTCTTTCTTCGTTCAGGCTTTTGATGTGGTCCCAGATCGACCTTCGCGTCTGCGGGTCAAGCCCCACAGTTGGCTCGTCGAGGAAGAGAATCTTCGGGTAATGGACAAGAGCCCGAGCAATTTCAAGCCTGCGCTTCATCCCCCCGGAGTACTTTTTAACTAAGTCTTCCCGCCTGTCCCAGAGCCCGACAATCCTTAGGGCATTCTGGATTCTCTCTGCTCTTTCCTTTCTAGGCACCTTATAGATAACTGCGTGATAAACCATATTTTCGTAAGCCGTAAGCTCTTCGTCAAGGCTTGAGTCCTGAAAAACTATCCCGAATGAGGAGCGGGCTTTGTCTTGCTCTTTAAGCGCGTTATATCCATTAATGCTTATTTTTCCGGAAGTAGGCTTCAGGACGGTTGTAAGCATTTTAATGGTCGTGGACTTGCCTGCGCCGTTTGGACCGAGAAAAGCAAAGATTGAGCCGGCTTCGACATCGAAACTGATATTGTCCACAGCGGTTAAGTCATCGAATTTCTTTGTCAATGACTGGACTGATAGTATATTTTGCATGACCGTATCTGAAATTATTTTTTGCATAATCATTATATTCGACAAGTATTGAATTTTATTCTGATTTTTTAGATGAATTGTTTAATTCCTTTCGGAAAAAAAATTAGTTGGCGTTTTTGTCGGTATCATATCGGTATCATTCAGGTTCATATCTTAGTTTGGATTGCATTATCCTACCGCAAAAAGCAGAACGTAAGTTGAATAACCTGAGCTCTCATCCGGTTCAATGTGTCCTTGCTTATACTGCACAATACGTGAAATGAAATAGAAATTTATATAATTCTTATATTCTGTTCTAATACTTAACTTTGAGGGTAACTCTAAGGGTAACTTTGAGGACAAAGAACCTTCTCTTTTTCCTTCTTTCCCGGTTTTTACGACTATGCTGGCTATTTGCCTTTTACTGCGCTAAAAGATTGAACCGCTAAAACATGCCGGTCACGGAAAAGAGATTTTTGAACTGCCGCGCAAAAACAACGGGATTTGAAATGAAAAATGGTTCATTTAGTAAACAGCATTTCTTAAATGTGCTAAGAGACATGGTTGAAATTAGGTTTAATTTGACAAAAGTGATATATTCGAGGAATGTGAAAAACTTGATTTTAAAAACCGGTTTATGATGATGGGCATATTAAAAACCTTAAAATAATTAAAAAGAAAGGGATACCGGAGTTTTTGAAAAATCAAATTGCGGGCGGCCACCCCAACCTAAAGGATGGGGTATGCAAGGGCCGCCCGCCGTTATCTTGGAATTGTTTAGTGTTCTATGACAAGAC
>JADGNM010000341.1 GCA_017883485.1 Methanosarcina sp. | reverse complement strand
TTGTCATAGAACACTAAACAATTCCAAGATAACGGCGGGCGGCCCTTGCATACCCCATCCTTTAGGTTGGGGTGGCCGCCCGCAATTTGATTTTTATAATGCTGGCTATTTCAGTCGTTTTGATAATTGTTCATGAGCTAATTCATTCATTATTTATACCAAACTTCATTAAATCAGACAATGCGTACATAGGTTTTACCTATTTTGGAGGATATGTATATACAAAGGATGTACTCACAAAATACAGATTATGTTTGATATTAATAGCACCATTTGTTTTTCTGTCAGTAATATTAAATATGATTTTAGGAGTATTGGGACTTTATAACATACTGCTAATGGTAGTCATTATTTTAAATTCAATAGGAAGCAGTGTAGATATACTCGGATTGACTCTTATTTTATTACATGTTCCAAAAGGTGCTTATCTAACCATGAACGGGTTAAGAACTTACTGGAAAAATATGGACCCGATTTTAACAGTAGCATAAATGTTTTAATTCGTAAATGAACTATATACTTCTGTTTTTTTATAACCTTAACTCTGCTCATAGGGAATAACTTCAAGTTTAACTTTTTCTCTATTTCACCAATCTTCTTAGGTACTTCCGTTAAAATCATCTGGCAATCTAAATACAGCATGTAAACTTTGCGATGCTCTATGAGTCTCTTGGAGAATACTTACTTGTTAGACCAGTCTTTCATATACAGTTTTGAATTTTTACGTAGCCATAAAGGGACAAAAGTGAGATGAAAAGATAACCGAAAAGCGACTCGTTATCTTGTAGATAAAGCTAATCTGCTTCAAACATCTTGTAGGTGTCACAATGTTTTTCCACCGTATCTCTTTTTTAGTACATAAGAAAAACATCGTCAGATGCAAATCTACATTTGATATAAGCAAGATTTTTCCAGATTGATTCTACAATCGGGATAGGACATACACATTTAACCGAAAGACGATAGCATTAAACCGGCAACTGTCCAAAATATATAATTTAAACTACAATGTTTAATACTTGATTTTATACCTCGAGTGCGTAAATCCTATAGAATAAAGTATATCCTTAAGGTCAATGTGTACCTGAATTTCGGGAAAATTTACTATCTGATTTTAATGTTAATGTTGACTATTATCCAATTGTAGAAGAGGTTTGAATTTTAAGACGGCATTAAGGTTAAAGTCGCTTTAGTCCAACTTGGACAAACTGTCTTTTGCAACATTGTTCAATCCCCAAAAGCTAAAAGAGTGTTTTTAGCACCTTCTTTATTTTTGCGGATTGGCAGTTAATCGACAATGAACCTGTATTTTTCATGAACATCAATCACTTTCGTTTTCTCCATTTATTGTGAGCATAATCTCCTTGAAACTTGCAAGTGAAGCCTCCATATTCTCTATTATCTCGTTTGCCAGAATATCAGGGTCCGGAAGGTTGTCCAGATCAGCGAGGCTTTTGTCTTTAAGCCAGAATATATCCAGGTTAGTTTTGTCCCTCGCTATAATTTCATCATAGCTGAATTTACGGAACCTGCCTTCGGGAGATTCCCCATTCCAGGTCTCTTTACGACTGTGACGGTTTTCCGGGTTGTAGCATTTGATGAAGTCTTCCAGATCCGAATATTTCATCGGGTTCTTCTTCAATGTGTGATGCACATTTGTGCGGTAGTCGTAGATCCACACCTCTTTTGTCCAGGGTTCTTTGACGCGGATTTCGCTTCGAAGAAAAGCACATTTGCCTTTACTCCATTTGCATAAAAAATCCCTGTCGGCAGGCGCAGTATTGTATGCAGGTCGGTGGTCTCAAGAAGCTTTTTCCGGATAGTCTCTCCTGCTCCGCCTTCAAACAGGACATTGTCCGGCAATACCACTGCTGCCTGACCGCCTGTTTTGAGAATTGTATGGATGTGCTGTAAAAAGTTTAGCTGCTTGTTGCTTGTGGTTGTCCAAAAGTCCTGACGGTTGTAAGTGAGATCTTCTTTTTCCTGCTCGCCTTCTTCGTTGGTGAAGGTCATGCTGCTCTTTTTTCCAAAAGGCGGATTGGTGAGGATGTAATCGTAACGGTAACCAGGGTCGGCTATGAGAGCATCGGAATTTGAGATCATAGGCTCCCCGTCTATTTCGCCGATGTTGTGCAGGAACATATTCATCAATGCCAGCCTGCGGGTTCCAGCAACGATCTCATTACCGCCAAAAGTTTTGTTTTTCAAGAAGCGGCTCTGTTCCCGGTCTAGCTGGTGTTGGGAGATGAGAATGTCGTAGGCTGCTAAAAAGAAGCCGCCCGTACCGCAGCAAGGATCGCCGATTGTTTTCATGGGTTGAGGCTGCAGGCACTGGACCATCGCTTTGATTAGCGGCCTGGGAGTGAAGTACTGACCGGCTCCGCTTTTTGTATCCTCTGCATTCTTCTGCAAGAGCCCTTCGTAGATCTCTCCCTTCGTATCCACACCCATCATGACCCAGCTTTCTTTGTCAATCATATCAATTATCTTGTACAGCATTGCCGGATCACTTACCTTGTTCTGAGCTTTAAGAAAGATCTGTCCAAGCATCCCCGGCTTTTTTCCCAACTCTTCCAAAAGCTCCTTATAATGAGTATCGAGTTCTGCTCCACGCTGCTGCTTCAATCTATCCCAATTGTATTTTTCCGGGATTCCAATATCCCTATTGTACGGCGGCTTCCTGTACTCTTCAGCCATTTTCAGGAATATAAGATAGGTCAATTGTTCCAGATAATCTCCGTAGCTCACGCCCCCGTCCCGCAGGACGTTGCAGAAGCTCCAGACTTTGGAAACGATGGATGAGGTGTTTTCAGACATGGTTTGGATCCTTGGGTTTGGAATAATATTTTTGCTTTTACTTCCTTACTAAACTTGATTTTCAATGACAGGCGACAACTTGCGCGGTAACTTGCTCGGTGACTTGCGCGGTAACTGCTGGGTAGCTTGCGGGGTACTTGCGGGGTACTAGGGGAGTACTTGGGGGGTAGCTTGAGGGGTAAATTACAGTATCATTTACAATATCATTATAGTATCATTTACCAGCTGGGATATTCTTTGATTTTGCGGTTTGCATTTTTGCTCCCTCAATTGCTCCCTCAATTGTACCCTCAATTGAACACTCAATTGAACCCTCAGTTTTCTTATTGGAAACAAGAGCAATCATATTAACAAATCACCAGTTCTCTAACTTTTTTCCATTTCCCGCTTTTTCCGCTCTTATTCTCTCCAACAAAACCTCAGCCGACTCCCAATCCTCAGCACATCGAACCTCTGCCAGCTCCTTTTCATTAAGCAACTTCCCCTCAAATGCTTTTTTCAAAATACTCTGCCGCAGTGCTTCGGCTTTTTCCAGATTCGCTTCAATGTCCTGCTCTATCTTATCGCAGACTGAAAGGCGGGTTTCGATTTCCTGAACGATGGCTTGTTGTTCGGGGGTAGAACAAAGGGGGAACGGATA
Source organism: Methanosarcina sp. (assembly GCA_017883485.1). GTDB lineage: Archaea > Halobacteriota > Methanosarcinia > Methanosarcinales > Methanosarcinaceae > Methanosarcina. The sequence goes on along the minus strand of JADGNM010000341.1, from coordinate 174 downwards.
ATTTCCAAGCTTTTCACCATTTATATTTGATTGATTAACACCATCGGTTTTTACGGAATTACCATGAATTTTTGCTATAGTGCACATTTCGAACCCCTGCCAATATAGGACAATAATATTTGACTATTGGACATTTTATTAACCTTATATCAACAAAATGACCTTTTAGTATAG
>JADGNM010000340.1 GCA_017883485.1 Methanosarcina sp. | reverse complement strand
CGCTTTTCACAAAGCAACAAGAGCTTCATTTTAGATACAATTTTCCCTCGGAATGAGGAAAAATTGTAAATATTTACAAGAAGACCTGAATAGTTACAATTTTTCTTCATATCTCGAAGAACTTTCTGAGAATCTCCTCTTGACATATAGGCTTGGAAATGCCGACATCAGATTAAATATGGATCTGGATGAGAATATTTTCTTTGACATGGATACTTCAGTTCCATTAGGTATAATCATCAATGAACTTGTCTCCAATTCCCTCAAGCATGCATTTCCTGACAGAGATAACGGAGAAATCCGTATAAAACTTCATAGAGAAGGAAATGAAGAATGCAAAAGTGGTGGATTAAAGCGCGATAATTTCGTTCTGGCAGTTTCAGATGATGGCATAGGGATTCCTGAAAACCTTGATATTGAAGATCTCGATAGTCTCGGGCTTCAGCTTGTAACTTCCCTCGCAGACCAGTTAGATGGCGAGCTTGAATTGAAAAGGAACAGTGGGACAGAATTCACTCTAAGTTTTACAGTAACAAAAAGGAATAATCAGGCATTTGAGCCAGCCCTCAGAAATTAATAGAGGTTGTTTGTTATTGGAACCGAGCAGGTTCTAACTACCATCCGGCAGGAAAGGAGTGAAAATTACAACCATAACCAGAAGCAGCAGTGTGCCCCACATTCGAGCTGTTGCCGCAAAGGTAGCATAAAAAATTAAAATTCCAAGCGTGATCCAGAAAATGAAGCTTAGTTGTATAGCGATTTTTATTCTGTACATATTTTCCGCGTTTCCACTCAAAAAAAGTCCTCCTCATAAATACTCCATCAGTAAAAAATGATCCTCAATTGGATAAATAACTGCTTATCTATAAAAATCAAGATCTTAAAATTCAGAAGAGGTTGCTTTGCAGGAGAGGTTTCGAAGTGGTATTTCAGCAAAATTCGGATTAAGGGCCCCATAAGCTTAAAGAACAAGAGTCCTATAAATTCAAGACCCAGAACGCCTCAAACTGCTTCTATTTTATTAGTTTTCTACTGATTTCGAATATAATTCTTCACAATTTTTCACTTGAAAAAAGTAAGTGATATGGAATTACAGTCAGAGATATTTTAAAAGAATATACATCAGCCGGGATTCGAACCCGGGTTCGAGCGTTGGCAACGCCCGGTGATGACCGCTACACTACTGATGTCCTCAGCCTGCAGTATACCTGCTGCGTTTTACATATATATACATTCTCGTTAATAAAGGTGTTTGCAGGCAAACTTTTTTATCTCTAAGAATCAAGAGCGCAAAAAGGACGGCTTTTTAACTTTCCAACTTACTTTCTTCGATCCGTCCTAATATCAAGCAACATAATAACATTGACAGTAAATCCAATAAGATAAGCCGTTCAATAAAGTAAATGGGCAATGACTGCAAACAAGGTGACTGCACTATAAATGCTAAAGATAGCCATCAAGAAGAGGCTAATATGTCAATCTGGTATTATATAGGCTAATTAATATTAGATTTTGGCTACTTATAATTAAATTTTGGCGATTTTCAGACAAAAAGATGCGATAATCAAATCGCTAAAAGAAAAATAAAATCTTATAGCTGTTTTTGTTGGTTTAAATGGAATTTCTTTAAGTTAGCAGTAGTGTTTTTTGGGGAACTTTCAATCTCTTTCAGCATTTCAACTACTCCAGATTTATGTCGTTATCCTCACTAGCTGGAGTACTTACGATTCTTTTAATTCTCTTTGGAAATGTTTTGCCGAAAGAATAGCAACAGGAATAAAGTATATACACCAGAATAACGAGATAAGACTTCTTATCATCGTCGAGCTTTCACTGCTATCCTTGAAAACATTAAGTATCGGTAAGGCTATACAAAGCAGAAATATTCCATGTATCACTAGCAGAGCTCTTAACCATTTATCTGTCTTGTTATTTGGAATCATTACAATGCCAATAAGAAAAGTAGACAAAGACATCATCCCATAACCAAATAATTCAAGATTAAAAAACAAGCTTCCTATATTTGAATACGACAGTACCCTGAGTGCGCTTTCTGAAGCTGCATTATTAGCAACCGTTGAAATCTGTGTAAAATATACCACGCTAATAATCGTAGTATATATGATTGCAAAAGCGACCCCGCCTAAGGATACCGATTTACGGTCACTGTTAGTTTTAGTATAAAATGAGCATGATAGTAACACGTAGCTCCATGAAAGAAGCATGCAAATAAAGTATGATACCCACGAGTTGGCTAAAAGTATAGAAATAGCGAATATGAGAGTTGTCACACCTACTGAAATTGCAGAGTAGTATCCTAATGTATTATTTAAGTTTACTGCCATGTTTTAACTTGCCTTAAAAATTATTAATACCTTATGACAAAATAAATGTAAGATTTTTCACCTGCTCTTTCTTACCGAACGCATCGATAATAGGGAGACATCTAAAATCTTATTGGCCAGTATAACGATAAACAGAATACAATTACCAGCCAACCTTAGTGATATGGAATACCCATGACTGCCGCCACTTCACCAGAAATCACAAAAAACATTTCAGTCCCCGCTGTATGGATAGGGACATCTGTTCTGGTTTCCGTGCTCGTAACAATAACCAGCCTCTTTGGGATAGTGCTGGAAAAAACTTATTCGCGGGAAACACACGCCTGGGCCATTCAGGCCATTGGTCAGGATTATGCCAACCTGGCCGTTGTGATTATTCTTCTTGTCAGTACGTACTTTGTTTCGAAGCATTCACTCAGAGGGTTCCTCGTCTGGTTGGGTGCCTACCTGTATCTCATATATGCGTTTGCGATTTATGCTTTTGCAGTCCACTTCCAGTTTTTATTCCTGGCCTATGTACTTATTCTGGGCTTGTCTTTTTATACGCTGGTTGGCGGCATGATAACAGTGGATATGGATAAGTTCTCACGATTGTTGCTGGGAAATCCGAAAGCAAAGATAGTGAGTGTTCTTCTTTTTATCATCGGCGCCATGTTTTCCCTGTTATGGCTGTCGGAAATCGTCCCTAATCTTATAGCCGGTACTATCTCGCAAGGTCTTGTTGAAACGCAGCTGTGGGTCAACCCGGTCCATGTTCTGGATCTGGCCTTTTTGCTTCCTGGGATGATCATCATTTCAGTTTTGCTATGGAAAGAAAAGGTTCTGGGATGTCTCATGGCTGTGCCGCTGCTCGTGTTTGCTGCCACCATGGGACTTGGAATCATCGCCATGTTTGCCATTTCCGCCATCAAAGGTTTGCCGTACTCGTTGCCGGCAGGAATAATGATTGGAATAATTATTGTACTCAGCTCGGGTTTTTCTTATATGTTCCTTAAAGAAGTAAAAGAGGATTAGAAAAGAAATTGTCCCACTCTAAAAAGAAGCCTATATCGCCTTCTGTTTCTCCAATTTGACTGGGGCATTCCAAAATTTTTTAACAATAATTTTTCGTAATTCCATACTAATGAGGATCATTACGGCTCCTTGTCGAACGAGATCATTCGTCTGAATAAAAGAGGTGTCCATAGTATCCTGCTTTCGGCAGGTAACTTGATTTTTTCTGAGTATTTTTACTGATAGCGTTTTTGTGAGAAAACACATTATATCCCACACTAAACATCATTGCAAAA
>JADGNM010000339.1 GCA_017883485.1 Methanosarcina sp. | reverse complement strand
AGAATTAGGAATTATTCGTGATGAGTTTCATGGAGAATGGAACTACACGTTCAAACCTAGAAATATGGGCGGTGCAGAAGTTATTTTATGATGAGTCCTTAGATAAGCTCATCCCAATGATGTTTTATTTTTCATCATAAGAGTTTTCAGGATTGCTTTCACGATCTATGACTTGATCTGATATTCTAATAAAGAATTTCATGGTTCAGTAAAGTTCTAATAAGAAAGGATTTACACACTTGAAGATAAAATCAAGTGCAAACCGACCCCTCAGAATTTTTTAGATTAAATAGTTAAATATCTTCTGCTGGTTTTCGGTTCAGTGCATGTCCTGATAATACACGTCAAATGACAAAAATATTGGAGGATTTAAGTTGGGAAATCATTTTGTCATAATTGCCGGAGAAGAAGCAGGCCCGAAATCGAACAAAATGTGCGGAATCTGGGATGTAATTCATGATGAGGCACATACCCTTGCAGCACTTTTCGATTCTGGCAAGTTGGAAACAAAAGAAGATACTGAGATTCTTGTTGCGGGTCCTTACTATGGGCGCAGGGGTGCAGATTGGAACCCGGGACTGAACCGAATTACGAGTATGGAGGAATTTCGTCCTCTCAATATTGACGGAGAACTCAGGAGAAGCCTCGAGTCTCTAGAAAACTCAGGTATCAAAGTGTTTACAGGAGAAAAATACATAGGAAGTATGAGAATAGGTTACTTGCAGTTTCAAACTTCTAACTTTGGGAAAATAAGCTCAGCATATATGGGAAAGGAAATGACACTCGAAAATAGGGTCAAAGCTGAAGCTTATGGACTCCTTGCACTTGATTCACTTAAATATGAGAGTATGCCAAAAGGTCCGGAATATACCCATTACCTTTCTCTTTCCTACGCAATCTCCGAGCTTTCTCGGCTTCTTGTGAGCCCGGATTCTGAAAGTGCCAAAACCGGAATGGGAGAAACAGCCTCAACACAGGATTTTAATCCCTGCCTGAATGTCTCTCTACACTGCCATGATCTAGGATTATTTTATGCGGCAGCAAGGCTTAAAAAACTTGGAATTCCCGTGAATACTGTTGCAACTTTTCATTCTACTCTTCCTGGAAGAACTGCAGGCTACAGTTCAATTAAAAAAATACGAGAAAATGATGGCATATGGCCTCCCGGAGTGCCGGAAAACCTGGCTGCCCTTGAAGCACTTGCATCATACGCGGATACGGTTACCGCAGTAGGGGAGTCGACCCGGCAGGAAGTCAGGCTTTTTTACGGGATTAATGGGATTGTAATCAGAAACGGAATAACTATAGAATCCGATAAAATAGACTGGGACCTGAAAGAAGAATGTCTTGAACGAATCCGAAAATTTCTTTCCGAAAACTTATACAAATATCACGGAGGAGAAAGATTAGAAGCCGAAATGATAATCCCTATTTTCATAATCTCCCGCCTCGAAATAGAAAACAAAGGATATCCGGATCTTCTTGATTCCCTTGTCGCTCTTGAGCGCATAATAAAGAACAGCATTCTGGAAGGAGATATGCAAGAAGGAGTGAGAGTTATCTGCTTCCTTGTTACCGCAGAAGGCCCCAAGACAAACCTTCCTGAAGGATTTCCTGTAAACCTGCCAAAAGAAGTATTTATCGGAAACGAACTGAGGCTTCAGCAGATGATAGAGGAAAAAGGTCTGGGTTTTTCGAAAATGGTACGGGGAAAGCGTTCGGTTGCAGTAGTTCTATATCCCCAGATTCTCTCAAAGTTAGATGGAGGGCTCTGTATGGAAGTCGGGGAGTTTATGGCCGGTTGCTGTGCAGGAATATTTCCCGCGCGTTACGATCCTTTCCTGCTTACTGCACTTGAAGCCGGAAAAGAGGGAACTCCAAGCGTGGTCAGTCGGGTCGGTGGTTTAAGTGACGCAATAAAGACAATTGAATCCTTAATAGAAGTACTCGGAGGAGTGATAGTTGTAGACAACATTGACCTATCATATAACGAAACAGTGCTTGATTACGCCCTTGCGCTTAACTACTTTACGCGCAATTTCGTAGAAGACAGGGTGAAATACAAACTCCTGTCCAGGGAAGCCTTTCTCCTTGCAAAGGATATGGGATAGGAAGAGCCGACCCAACAGTACTATGAACTGATGAGTGGAACACGTTTCTGCAGGCCGGATATTACTGGCAAAGGGTAAATGAATACTTAAAAAAACTAAGATCCAGAATTTGCCAAAAGTAAAACATTATGATTCAAAGAAAAAGAGAGGTAGCGAAACTTTCTGAAAATGCAAAACCGAAGCGAGATGGCTGTGGAACCAGGTGCCAACGATGCCATGATCATAAAAACAGACAGTATAGTAACGGCAGCGTGGGTTCGCTGAAAGTGCAGGTACGGATGCGGTGGGTACGGCAGCAGTCTTTGCTGCGGCATAGACGTGTTCAGCACGGTCAGGAATAACGGCTACCATATTGAAGTTTAAAGGAGAGGCCCTACCCGATGAACAGATTCGGTCTCGTACTCATAGAATGACCGGTTTACTCCGCATTATTCAGATTATTGAGAAAAACTTACTCATTGACAGCGTTCTCCACAATTTCGATAAAAATTTCGTTCAGGGAGGGAATTGCCCGCTCAAAACGCAGAATTTCTACTTTTCGGACAAGTTCTTCAAGAAGAATCTGTATATTTGTGCCTTCCTCAGGAAAGATTTCAATCGATTTTTCATGTTCTATGACTTTTTTTATCCCGGGAATCTCCCGAATTAAATCCGGATTGCTTTTTTCCGCCAGTTCCGCAATCAGGGAGTTTTTTCCATGTTCTCTTCTTATCTCATCAACTGTGCCGTAAAGTACTCTTTTGCCTTTATCGAGCATGAGAATCCTGTCGCAGAGTGCCTGGGCCTGTTCCATCATATGCGTTGAGAGGAATACTGTTCTTCCTGTGTGCTTGAGTTCCAGAATTCTGTCTTTGACTGCCCTTGTACTCATAGGGTCAAGACCAGAAAACGGTTCGTCAAGGATCACAAGTTCAGGGTCATGGATAATCGCGGAAAGGAACTGGATTTTTTGCTGCATACCTTTAGAGAGTTCTTCCACCTTTTTGCCTCTGTACTCATATAACTCAAAAGATTTAAGAAGAAACTCGGCTTTTAACTGAGCTTGCTTCCCGGATACGCCTTTTAGCTGTGCAAGATAGACCAGAGTATCCAGAATTTTTATTCTTTTATACAATCCCCTTTCTTCAGGAAGATAACCTATCCTGTCTTTTGCAGCAAAGTCAAGAGGAGCTCCAAAAACGCGTATTTCCCCAACATCTGGCTTGATAATATCAAGAAGAAGCCTGATAAGTGTTGTTTTTCCTGCCCCGTTTGGCCCAAGAAGCCCGAAGATCTCTCCCTGCATTACTGAAAATGAGATGTCCTTGATTACATTCTTTTCTGCAAAGGACTTTGACACGCTTTCAAATTCCACGGTTTGCATTCAGATTAAATACATTCCAATATAGAATAAGTTTACTCGATGTAACAAAAGCAAAATCTCACTTAGGAATAACTAAAAAATAACTTCATGATTTTACTGTGGGAATTACTTTATAATTCCATTTCCTCAAATTATCATCAAAGACAATTTCCATGTTTTCC
>JADGNM010000036.1 GCA_017883485.1 Methanosarcina sp. | reverse complement strand
GGTTATTATTAGAAAAGCAGGAGCGGCGGAGTAGTTCCGCCCGCATATATACCAGGTTATCATCTTTTCATGGCTGAATTCGGCAACGGGCGACTGACAGCAAGCTTTTGTGATTATAATGGTCGAGCCCGTTGCTAATAAAAGAAGGATGAAGTTATATTTATTTATTTCTTCCGAAGAATAATAATGATATATAAATAGATTGGTTTAATTTAATGGAATATTTTCACATATACGGATATATTAGCCAATGCGAACCATATTTTAAGGTCTATGTTGGATATATTAGGGAATATAGATAAGTAGTTACCAATCAATTTCATCCTTTGTGCGTTCCTTAAGTTCCTTGACATTTATTTTTTTGCCTGCTTCATCTAGAATGCTATCAAGTGCCTTCATTTTTTCATCAATTTCCTTTAATTTGTGTTGATATTTCGCTTCTGAGCGCAAATCCATTTCTTCTTGCATATAGTGGATTTCGGCATCGGCTTCCATTATTTTTTGAGTTGCTTTTTCTAGTTCTGATCTTAGATCTTGCAACTCCTTCCGCTCGATAACGTGTCGTGCGGTTTCTGATGCAAGTATTTGATTTTCATTTTTGATCTTCTGATATTCAGGACTTTCTGAAATGTCAAGTTCTTTCTGAATCGTTAGATATGGCACATATTGCTGATAAATTTTAATGATCTCCTGCGGATCAGGTCTGTAATACGCGTCTCTAGTACTATCGATTGTATGACCCATCCAGAGTTCAACGTAGATATTATTGCAACCAGCATTCACAAGCGCTGTATTAAAAAACTTTCTCATGTTGTGTGACCTTATAAGGCTCCAGTATCCATGAGGTGCGGCTTTCTGGGCACGTTCCGCAAGGTTTCTATACAAATTCATAAATGTTTTTTTGTCTACCTGTCTAATATCTTCTCGTTTCTGCCATGCCTGATTTCTTTTTTCAGGTAAACGCTCGTTTAGCTCATCTTCGGACACATCTAAGTATTCTTCGGGTATGTTCTTTTGTACGAAAAGGTAACCATCAGGTCTAGTAACACGTTGTTTCTCTAATTGTCTCAGGCGATACGGTCGCGCAACTTTAGGTTTTCTTTCTCTGAATGCGATATAGTCCCACACTGCTCGTGAAGCTTCAGGAGTAAGAAAAGTATAAAATTTTACTTCTGTTTTCCTTCTTACTAGGCTTAAGGTAGTAATTTCAGTTTTTGGGTCATGACCATCTTTAAAGTCCTTAATCTTAAGGTTAATAATATCAATAGCTGACAGTCCGCTGGCGCAACCGACGAGCACGAGGGCACGCTCTAACGGATCGCAGTGTTGTAAAACTACCCTTATATCTTCTTTTGTTGGAATCTGGTAGGAATTTTCTTGTGTAGGACGCGCCTTACCGATTTTCTTTAGTTTCGGAAGGTCGATATAATAAGAAGAATAGAATGACCGAACGCCAACCATACGATTCCTTACAGTTAGAGGCGCTAGTTTTTGGTCTTGAAGACCTTTTCTAAAATTATTTAGGTAAAATCTTATCCTACGCTCATCCATTGAAAGACCGTCTCTTATTTCTTTTTTAGCCTCTCTTATTAATTCTTCCGGCGTCTTCTTAGTAAATTCCGTGTAATACTGCATAGTATGTATGTAGGCTTTTTCGGTTGATGGGGAGACTTCGGCGTCAAGAATCCATTGCTGAATATAGTCGTCCTTAATTAATTCGTTGTATTTCATGGTTGATCGTCTTCCTCTAGTAATCTATCATTGTTTAGATATATAGTTTCGACAACCATCCCACCTTCAAACGGATATCTTTCAATTACTGATAGCCTGGCCTCATAGGGTTCCAATTCTTCTTTAATTTCTTCCTTTATATCTTCAAGTACCCACCAGGCTATTTCGATTCTTCCCTCTTTTACTTCGAACAATTCTGAAGGGACCTCCATATCCTGCAGGATTTTTTCTGCAAGTTTTTGGTCTCCGCATTCAATGACCCCATAGACAAGAGTACCATCTTCTGTGATATCATCAAACTTTCTTGCCGTGTTCTTTGCTATCCGCTGAAACCTTTTACGAAGTTGTACTGCATCTTTATAGGTTGAAGAGCAAAAATGCGCTCTTTTGCAGGCAGAAAAGGCAGCTTCAGCATATTTGCAGGAGCCTGCAGCCGCGCTGGATATATCTGACTCGAGGGAAAAGCCGCTTTTCAGAAGGGCTTCTGAATTATTATCCGAGAACTCAAGTTCATTCAAGTTAAGGAAAACGTCCATTTCTTCTGCAAAAACCGCAACTTTTTCAGCTCCTTCAAGAGCAGGAATTTCGATTCCAGCTTCGATTCCCAGCTTCTTTGCGTTTTTCAGGGCATCTGCATACGGACTATGCTTCAGGTTCCACCAGTTTTCCTGCGGTGGATGTAAACGAATTTCATCAAGGCCTGCATCTGCGAGCTTTTCAAGTAACTGCCTATCAGGAGCCAGGGAAGTGTACAGATGGATATGGTGTTCTGTTCCGAAAGCGGATTTAAGCAATCTTATATAGTGCAGGACCCTTTCTATTTTCAGTAGGGGCTCCCCGCCTGTAATGCCTGTCCCGAAAGCGTCCATAAGCCCAGCTTCCTCCAGTAAATCCTCATCGTTTTCTACAGGCCTTTCATTTGCAAAGATAAGATCTTTTCCGCGCCTTTCGTCAGAAAGCGGGCAGTAAAAGCAGTTTTTAGGGCAAAGGCCTGTTACGAAAAGTACCATTTTTGCCCCTTCCTGGCAGAGCCTGCAGCCTTCTGAAAGGTAACTGCAAAAAGAGCCAGTCTCGTCTTCAGTGAACTCTTCCATACCTGAATTTGCATATTCTTTTTTTATATATAAGGCTTGTCTCTGTGTCTCGATATACTCAGGATCAAAGACTTTAATGAAATGGAATTTCTCCAAGAAACTAATAAAAACTAATATATGATGAGGTATCAAAAGTTCCTTGATGTCAGAAGAGACTGGATATGTCGTGGTTTTCGGCTGCAAAAGGTGCGGCAAATGTAAAAATGTCTGTCCTGTGGGTGCAATCTACGAGGAAAACGAGCTTTCAAAGATCGACCAGATGAAATGTACTCTTTGCATGAAATGTATCGATGAATGCACGAACAAGGCCATTATCTATATGGAATGAGGTGCTTGTCGAATGAGGTGTTTAATCTGGAAATGATTCCGATTCAGGGTAAAATCATAGACATTACGACTCCGATTTCTCCTTTTACTAGAGTCTTTCCAGGAGATCCTGAACCTGCTATTGACAGGATTAGTACACTTGAAAAGGAAGGCTGTGCAGTATCCAGGTTAATTCTAGGAAGTCACACCGGCACTCATGTTGATGCTCCATCTCACGTTCTGGACAATGGCCTGCCTGTCGACAAACTGGAACTCGAAAGCTTGATGGGCATGGCACTTGTTCTTGATTTTTCTTCACTGGAGAGCGCATTGACCGCCGATATCCTTGAAAAAGCCTTGAAGAACACGGGGATTTCTGATAATATCTCAATTCTCCTCCTGAAAACAGAAAGTCCTTTTCGAAAACAAAAAAGTGAAGGCGATACAAGCTCTCATAATGAGGGATTTAGAGAAGAGGAATTGGATCCCTTATACCTTGACGAAAGTGCAGCGTTCTGGATTCTCGAAAAAAAGTTCAAGACTATCGGAATAGACAACTTTTCCGTAGATAGTTTTCATTCCGAAACCCTGCCTGCCCACCACATACTCCTTTCGGGCAACGTAAATATAGTTGAATGCCTTGAACTCAGTTCCGTGGATTCAGGGATTTATTTCTTCCTCTGCTTGCCTCTTAAAATATATGGTTGTGACGGCGCGCCTGCAAGAGCTTTATTGATTTCTTACTCCTGATCCTTACAGTTGGGTCATGTCTATTTTTACTAATTTCAGAAGTGAGACATGGTATATCTTACGTCATTCATGTCAACCATTTCAAATATGAACTCACCCGAAACCGGATACTCGATTACGACTCCTGTTTTTTCAAGCGTTGAGCATGTTTCATTATTTTTCGGATATGTCAGGGGAATCCATATTCCTTCAGAGTTTTGCCCACCTTTTACAAAATGAACAGGTTTTCCTTCAAGAAATACTCTTTTTTTAACTCCTTTTTTATACTGGCAGATAATCGTATTATTTTCAAGTATCCACTCAGATTCATTTAGCAGCCCATTACAGTCGGGATCAGGGTCCACACCGAAGCTAATGTACCTGACCGAAGCCGGAAGTGAGAAGTCAAGGGTACACATGCTTCCCTCTGGACTATAACGGTCAGCAGAATTACGGGCATATCCTTCCTGGATTGAAAGGATCGACATGGAAGCGGCTTCTGCTTGGTTGCTGATTTTGGCGTCATCCAGAACAGGGACTGCCGCATGCCAGGCCTGAGCCAGAAGAATTAGAACTGCAGTGAGTAAACCGAGATATACAACAAGTTTAAGAGGTATGGAATCTGCAGCCACTGTATCAGAGAAAAACTGTCTCATATAGAATTAAATGGAGAACATTGTAAAATAATTTTACTTTTGATCAAAGCACATACTAAAACAAAACAAGGAATCCTTGATAATCAAAAACGAACGTATAGATTAAAGAATAAAAGAAGCAATAAGATAATACGAAAACTTGAAAATACCTGGAGGGTTTTAAGATAATCGAAGAAAGCGGCGAAAACCTGCTCTGTATACCTTTTTCTGAAGAGCAGCTTGAGGAGATAAAAAAGTATGCAGCTATGAATGAAATGGAAGTTGAAGATTTTATAAAAAATGTTTGCCTGACTCACTGCCTTCAGCAAATGGAGTATATCCACGGGCAAAAGCCTGAAGCACTTACATGTGGAGGAGGGGCTGCAAAATCGGAAAGTGAGATAAAGATCGAGCCAAAGAAAAGTGAAAAAGATGAGATAAAAAAAATTGAGGTTAAAAATAAGCCCACCTCAAAAGACCTGCTTGAAGGGCCGCTAGTCCTGGACCAGCAGTGCATAATGGATCTATTTGTAATCAAGAGACAGTTCTGCAGTACTTCGAATAATAAGATAATTACCATTGCCCTGAAGCTTGGTCTGAACCAGCTCAGCGTAGCTCTTGATATGCTAAAGCACAAGCTGGAAGAATAAATAAGTGGAGAAAGGCTTTGTTGTAAGGACAGTTTTCGGCTGGAATTTTACAACAAAGCTCGGGTTCATAATTTAATAATGACCAGGACACGCAAAATGGAGTGAAATCAGGCAAATGCGAGTTTGTAAAAAAAGAAAATGAAGAGTTTTTCATTTTGATTTTGTCATTGTAGATGCACGCGCTCCACATGAGCAATATAAGGTTGCCGTATCTCCGGTATCAGTCCAGGCGCTCGCGCTCCTTCCCCAGTAAAGCGCACTTGCAGTGTTTTTGCCCTTTCCGGTATAGAGAATAACCGTGGACTTAGCTTTTAAGTTGTAGGATGGGAAAACATAGGTGTATTTATGGCTTCTTTCAACGATTTTCCAACCTTTCATGTTTACGTTTGTTGTTCCTTTATTTGTAACTTTGACCCACTCACCTTGCGGAAGAGAACCCTTGATTTTCAAGTCAGTGATAAAAATCGAGCCTAAGCCGGGAGGTGCTGCTTGAGCCGGACTGCTTAAAGTCGCTGGAAGCATTGCAAGAAGAAAACACATCATTACAGACATTATTACTAATCGATTTTTCGAAATATTATCACCCCTTACTCACAGCAATTAGAAAGTTAATTATGCTGGTTAGACTATTATTTCGTTTTGAGATCGATAAATCTAAATTTTGATTGCTATGAGTATGTAAATTCATAACTGGAATATTTATAAAGGTCACCGAATAAATTATCCTTAAAATTAATAATTATTGATTATAAGGACAATTCAAAATGAGAATGTATTTATTTTTATATAAGCTCCAATAAACGTTTGATTTAGCAAGTTCTCCAGTTTTTTATGAGAAAAAAATGAATTATTGGTTTTTCGACATTTCAATATCGATCCGTTAGTCCTTAATAAATCAACCAAATTCAGCAGTTTTTGAATATTCTCTGTAAACTGTTTTTAAGCCGGGTAAACTCCTATCAGAACCTCACCAAGCCCCTGACCATTAGCAGCCAGCAAAACCACTTGCAGGCGCGTCATGAGAGACTTTGCTTAAAGATGGACTTTACGCTGGTCCGGTTAAAACTTTTCGGAACATCGTTTGAAGAATATGATGAAGTATTATACCCGGCACCAATGCTCTGGTTTAAAAGGAGAGGATCTTCATAGATGTCAGTGGTTGATGCGCAGTTCAGGTAGTTACCTGCATAATTATTGTACAGACAGTTATGTTCCAGCACAAAGGTATGTGTTTCAGAGAGATAATTAATTACCCCATATCCTGTTCCATCAGGATCTTTCTTACGTGGCTTGGTATTTGCGATAATATTATTGCGGGCAGTTGTTGTATATCCTGTATCTTTAGGTGAAAGGTCAATGTGACCTGAATTATTATATGTAGGATAAATGTGAGTACCTCCCATAGGATACATGTGAATAATTGCACCATGATATACCCCGTCAAAGGTATTGTTTTCGATGAGGGTATCGTAAAATCCGCTTGTCACTACGCCTCCTACCCAATCAATACTCGGGTTTGTACCGGTATTACGAAAGACATTGTAATAAATGTGGACATTCTTAGCATCATCCTTGGGATAAGACTGAAAAGTACCTATCAACCAGATTCCAGGCCCATAAGTGTTCTGGATGCTATTATTGTGTATCTCTACGTCGTTAACGACACCTGATGTTTTCTCAACCAGAATTCCAGGGCCACCTGCACTCCAGTCGTAAAAGGAGTCTATCATATTATCATGGATTTTTACGTGGTTTGAGTTCCTTGATCGAAAACCGCAGTCAGTCCTGACGGTTATGTTATTGTCCCAGGCCTCTACATTCAGGGAATTTTCGGCAAAAAGACCATTATGCCCCGTTTTATACACGTGGTTATTATAAAACTGGATGTCGGAACTATTATCTACTTTTACCCCTTCTCCATGCCCATCATGCATGTACATATCATGAACTTGAATGTTCCTGGAATTGAATAAATGGATCATATCGTAATACCCGAGTCCTTTCTTCTTATCTAGATTATTGTCATGATTTCCATTAATTTCAAATCCTTTTATAGTGACTCCATAGATTTCGGTCTTGTCCATCTGCGTTATCAGGGGCTTAAATACTGGCCAGTTCGCATTGTCTATAAGTTTAATTACAGCTGTTGGATCTCCTTCCAGGGTCGCGTTATTTCCAATGAAAATAGTATCCGAGATAACATATGTATTAGGACCCTTCAAATGAACGGTTGTGAACTGCGGATTTTCTGCAATATATGCGAGAGCTTTATTTATCTCTACCTGATCATCACTCCCATCACACGTGAAGTTTCCACTTCCATCGCTAGCTACATACACAGTCGTATTTGACGGTACAAGGGAAAAGTTGGACTGTATTGTTTGATTTATCTCTGCCTGATTATCTTTATCACCTGTGAGGTTTCCACTTCCATCGCCCGCTACATACACAGTGTTATTTGGCGGTATAAGGGGAGAATTGGGCTGTATTAAAGTATGAAGAACGAATATTTCCAGTGCGATCAAGAAAATGAGAATTATAATTACAAATCCTATTTTATTCCTGTTTTGCCGTACGTACCTAAGATATTTGCCACCCATATTATTCCTCAATTTTAATTATAAACCACAATCTTATCTTAAAAGCGAATTCCTGATCGAACTGATAAAATAAACACATTAGTCATGTTTGAAAATATATACAAGATATATTATGTTAAGATTTTTTGTAAATTACCTCTGACAATATAAAGTTGTCTAAATAAACTGTTCCAATATCAGTACTTCACTAATTTTTCACTTTCCTTTAAATGATTTATCCGATACCATAATATACGTTGAAAACGCCGCCATGTGTCCCCTTTACCATCTAAATCTGGATCTGGCCCTAAAATTGAATTGGTACCAGGTCAGTACTTAAAATCGCAAACCAAAAAATTATTTTCTAATAAACTCAAAAGAAGAGAATATGCCTTTTTTTCAAGTTCTACTCCTAAACCATTCAAGAAATTTATCAATAGCTCTGCGCCGGTGAGAAACTTTGTTTTTCTCGGCATCACCCAGTTCCCCAAAGGTCACGCCATTATACTCGAAAATAGGGTCGTACCCAAAACCGCCTGTGCCCCGCTCTTTATATGCTATCTTCCCTTCCACAACGCCTGGAAAGACCAGAGGTTCTTTCCCGGGCTCGCAGTATCCGATTACGGTCTTAAAATAAGCTGTCCTATCTTCTTCCCCTTCCATCAGTTTAAGCACTTTCGGATTTCCGAGTCTATCTTCCACATACCTGGAATATGAGCCTGGAAAGCCATTTAAGGCTTTTATGAATATTCCGGAATCGTCTACCATTACAGGCATGTTACGCTTGTTTGAAATATAATTCGCCCCATAGGCTGCAATAGGTTCAAGTTCATCTTCCTGAAGTTCAGGGTACCCGTTTTTGTCCTGGATCACTTCAACGCCAAAAGCCAGTAGAATATCTCTTACCTCCGCAAACTTGCCCTTATTTCCCGTAACAAAGACTATCTTATGCATAACGCGCCCTCTTTTTTATCTCTTCGACACGCTTGAGTACACCCTCTGATTCTATAAAAGTTCTTTGATAGCCTTTTTTGAAAGCCTCCATAAGAGCCTCATGGGCACTGTGCGTGCTCTCAAAAGTCTGGAAAAGCACATGTACATCCACGCCTCTGGCCTCCAGGCCTTTATCGAAATAAGCCAGTCCGAAGTCAAGGAGATAAAGTCTCTCACCTGCAAGCAGGAGATTTGAGGTTGTCAGGTCTCCGTGTACTATACCTGAATTGTGGAGTTTTCCGACAAGTTCTCCCACCTTTTCGGAGATCTCGGGAGTGATAAGGTATTTTATGGGAACCCCTTCGATGTACTGCATTTGCAACTTGAAATCCTCTACATCATAGATAATAGGTGTGGAAACCCCACTGCGCCGGGCTTCGGACATCAGTCTGGCTTCTGTCCGGTTTCTCTCTTTCCGGATCATTTCATCGATCTCTTTATGCCTGTAGACCTTCGGAACCCTTTCCTTAACAAGCACTTTCTTTCCTTCATGTCCTTCTTCCAGATACACAACGGCTTCAGCCCCATTATCAAGCAATTCTCCGGGAGGAATTTTGAGGAAAGCTTCAGGGGAGATTTCAGGAACTTTTTTCATCTCCTCTTCTTTAATCCAGGTCACTTCCACATCATCAGTCCTGAAACTGGGATTTACGCGGGAGTCCTCAAGGGAGAGAGTATTTCCTGATTTGTACATCAGAAGCCCTGTATATGCAATCATGGTCCCATTGTCTCCCATAAAGCGCTTTTCGGGCACATAGAATTTTGCACCCCTGGCTTCGCACATCTCGTTTAACATCTCCCGGAGCCTTGTGTTTGCCCCGACTCCTCCTGCTAGCAGCACCTCTTTTTTCCCTGTGTGGGCAAGGGCTCGTTCCGCAACTTCCACAACCATGGCAAAAGCCGTTTCCTGATAAGAATAACAGACATCTTCAAGGGAAGCTCTTTTCAGGGCTTCGCTGGCAGCCGTGGAAAGTCCGGAAAAGGAGAGGTCCATTCCTTTTATCACATATGGGAGCAGAATATAACTCTTTGCATTCTTTGCATAAACCTCAATCTTGGGCCCTCCGGGATGTGGCATGCCTGCTCCGCGCGCAAATTTGTCAAGAGCATTCCCAAGCCCTATGTCCAGAGTCTCTCCAAAAACCCTGTACCGCCCTCCCATATAGGATATAACCTGGGAATTGGCTCCGCTTACGTAAAGAACAACAGGATCTTTTGCCTCAGTTCTCCAGATCCCGATTTCAATATGGGCAATGCAGTGATTGACCCCTATCAGGGGAACCACAAGTGAAAGGGAGAGCATTCTGGCTGCCGTTGCAACCGTTCTCAGGCACGGGCCAAGTCCGGGACCCTGGGAAAAAGCTATTCCGTCGATATCCGAAGGCTCAACTCCTTTTCCTCTTGCTTCTGCAAGAAGTCTTTTGAGAACGTCGGCTGCGTATTTTGCATGGTGCTGGGCTGCTTCTCTGGGGTGAATTCCTCCGGTTTCGGGTTTATAGGTCTCCGTGACCTCGGCGATAATCTCGGTCTCGTTTACGATAGCGGCACTCAAGTTCCAGGCAGTGCCTTCGATTCCAAGGATGAACGTGTTTTTCAAGGTTTACGGTCTCCTTTCAGTCCTTTTTTCGCTTGCTGTCACTGCCTCCGAGAATGCAGGAAATAACTTATATACGTTTGCTTTTTCCTAAATCCGGAAGAGAACTGCTGGAGTCTCTTTCAGGGACTGGTAGGTCCTCTTTTAGGGACTTATGGAGTTATCTTTCGGGGACTTCAAAACTTTATAAGTTTTTGCATTCTTTCTTCCATGGGTTCCGGAGAGAAAAGATTCTTTTCAAGCCTTTCCGTAAACTCATCAAGGATCGACACAGGAATGTCAAAATCCGGAGCAGGAAGAGTCAAAACCTCAAGCTCAAGTTCTTCTTTTTCCCACCTGCCGAACCTGAGCGCCGGAGTCAGCAGGACAGCGAGCAAAAACCGGATAAAGATCAAATATTCTTTGCTGTAGAGTGCCCATGAGATATACTCTGTGCCTGCGGCAGAGAAAATCCGATTTATAAAGGAGGCTGGCCAGGAAACAATCGGAAGGGATGAGGCTGCTGGATGGGACAGCAGAAGACTGAATATTAAAAGAAAAATAAACCAGAAACCTGCTTTTTTAATCAGGCCGTTTGTTTCAGCATCAAGCAACCATTTCCACCAGGAAGGTCTAAGAGGACCTGCGCGGATGCTTTTAAGAAGCAGGGACGCAGGCTTCTTTACCTCATCCGGAGTTTTGAATTTAGGAGTTTTGAGTTTCAGGCATTCTTCGAGGATTGATGCAGCTTTTTCGAATTTCTGCAGCCGGATAAGGGCAAAGGCTCTCACAACCGAAGCCTGTGCATTTTCAGGGTCAAAAACGAGGATCCTGTCAAAAGCTTTAAAGGTTTTTTCCCAATCTCCCAGGTGTGCAAAAACAAGACCCTTCCCGCAACAAGCAATTTTTACATTCCCATTTCCTGAGAATCTCCTGGCACTTTCGAAGGCTTTTAAAGCGCCTTCATATCTGCCAAGGGCATCAAGGGCAAAACCCTTTGCATTCCTGAGCATTTCAAGCTGGAGTCTTTTTTGGGCATTGTTCAAAATCTTAGGCTTCTCCCTTATTCCCTCTCCATTTTCGGACCTTTCTGTCCCTATGGCTGCATAAACAGCCTCTCTGCCTCCTAAAAGGCTTCCAGGGCTGCTCCATACTCTCTAATACAAATTAGAGCAATTCCCCTGTAAATGCGAGAGAAAAGGTCCTCAGGCCCAATTTTTGCAGCGTTTTCAAAAGCTTTGAGAGTTTCATTATACTTTCCAAGTTCGGCAAAGGCAAATCCCATGTATTTCCAGCCTTCTCCGGTTATTCTTTCTTCAGGAACTTTCCCTGAAAGCTCAAGATATTTTTAAAGAACGGTCTGAAGCTGATTTTCAAGAGATTCATCAAAACCCTTTTTTCGATTTTTGAGCCTTGAGAGGACAACTCCTCGATTATATCGGGAAGGAAGGCTTTCATAGTCAAGTGAAAGAAGCGTCTCATAAGTTTTCAGGGCCTTCTCGTATTTTTCAAGCTTACAGAATGCATTTCCCTTCCCATTCCAGGCAAAAACACTTTCCGGGCTCTCAGGTTCGTCTTCAAGAGTTTCTCTGAAAAAATCCAGCGCCTGTTTATAGTTACCAAGAGCCATCAGAGCTTTTCCTTTGCCGGCTTTTGCCTCTTTAAGAGAGTTGTCCATCTGAAGAGCACTCTCTAAAGCCTCAAGAGCTTCCTCGTTCTTTCCAAGGGCAGAGAGGATCGCCCCTTTATAGTACATGCTCTCAAACTTTCGGGATTAAGTTCTGCAGCTTTCGTAAAAGCCTCGAGGGCTTCTTCATCTCTTGAGAGCTGATTCAAAGCAAGCCCTTTGTAGTATAATTTACATTTCGACCCCCATGCAAAAATAGAACATAATTTATTTTTTTGATACAATATATATTTTCACTTCATGTTCAACTTTTATATTATGATA
>JADGNM010000338.1 GCA_017883485.1 Methanosarcina sp. | reverse complement strand
GACTTTGTCAGATTAGACAGTTACTCCAATCGCTGTTATCGATTTCACTACGAACAATATCTTTGTCATACGAGATCTAATGATGACGATTTACCTTGTAATGTGACATAGTCAAGTTAATATAATTATTAGTAATATTTGATATATTCCATTTTATAAATGGCTCAGGTATATTCTTCTCATAGATACCCAGGATTGTTTCAATTTAAAGGGAGAAGGAGCTTTTGCATGACAGAACATAAAGAATTAAAACAGAAAATGTATGAATGGACTGAAAAATACGCAAACAAAGCGGGCTACAGGCTTAACCCGGACAAAGATGCTCTTGATTATTTGCTTGATGGGCTTGTAATCAAGCTTGAAAAGTTCGGAATGCGCTACTGTCCCTGTAGAATAGTCACTGGAAATAAAGAAGAAGATCGGAAGATAGTTTGTCCCTGCGTCTACCATAAGGAAGAAGTCGAAAAGGATGGGAACTGCCACTGTGAACTTTTCTTTAAAGTTAGTTAAGTCAAGTTTAGCTGCATTTAGCTCGCCTGTAGAGAGTTCTGATTATCCAGTTCTGGGAATCGGGGAAGTTCGATGGCCGGGAGACATTTCTTCTCCCTTAGACCTCTCAAGACTTAATATTGTATATCTCACGTGTATTTCAAGCGAGAGTTTAAGTGTTTAAGTAACATAACTTTAGATGCATTTTAGTTATAAGTTGTTTGATTTACCTCTTTATAAAGTCTTTAACTTCACTTTCTAAGACTTTCTAAGTATACTGTCTAACCTATGGATGTTTAATTAAGCTTGACACAAGTACGTCTAATTTGACTTATCATTATTAGACTTATCAATATTTGACTAATCAATTTGACTCAAGGGTGACCTGGAATGACAAATGCAATGGAACTCTATCAGATGCTTCCAAAAACTAACTGCAAAAAATGCGGAAAAGCCTCATGTATGGCTTTCGCAGTAGCCCTCATGGGCCGTGAGCTCAAACCTGAGGACTGCCCCCCTCTGAAGGAAGAGCCGAAGTACAAAGAAAATTACGAAAAGCTTAGCAGCCTCTTCAAACCATCTGAAGGCACGACCGAAACAGGCCTTATAGTGCATGAAGACCTGTGTTTCGGATGCGGAAATTGTGTGGTTGCTTGTCCTCCTAATGTAGCAAATGATCCTTATGGAGTAGGCTCGGGAAATGCCCCCACGAATGCTAATAAGCTGGTCCTGGCTGTAGAAAACGGGATTGTAAAAGCCCAGAACTTAGGGGAATGCCGCCGTTTCGGAAAGAACAAAACTCTCTGTAATGGCTGTATAGTAACCTGCCCTGTAGAGGCAATAGAGTTCGTGTGAGGGAAGTGGATATGGAGAAGAACTATCATGTATGCACAGGCTGCGGACTGCTTTGCGACGATATCGAGGTCGAAGCTGAAAAAAACATAATAAATAAAGTTCTTACAGCCTGCAGAATAGGGGTAGCCCATATGAAAGAAGGCAAGGGAGAAGCAATTTTCCGGGTCGACAACAAGCCTGTCGACGAGGCAGTGGCAATCAGTGAGGCTGCAACGATCCTGAAAAATGCTAAAAACCCTCTGATCTTCGGTCTTGGAGCTTCTACCAATGAAACCCAGAAAATAGCAATCGAACTTGCAAAAAAAATCAACGCTACTCTTGACGATACTTCCTCTTTTTGCCTAGGCAGTTTGGTTGAAGCCATTATTCGTGAAAAGATAAAGACCTGCACCCTTGATGAAGTAAGGAATAAAGCTGATGTTATTATATTCTGGGGTACAGACCCATCGGACTCCCATCCTCGCCATCTTTCGAAATATTCCTACTTTCCCAGAGGAAAAGAAAAGCAGCGGGGCTGGGAAGAAGAAAGGACAGCAATTGCAGTAGATGTCCGGAAGTCCCATACCGCAAAGATCTGCGGGAACTATTTCTTCCAGATTCCTCCTAAAGGAGATGCAGAATTTATAGATGCCCTAATTGCAGGACTTTCCGGAAAGCTTCCCAAAACTTCCTACAATTATCCGCCTAAGAAAATCCTTGAGCTGGCAAATATCCTTAAAGGGGCAAAGTTCGGAGTAATTTTTGCAGGACGTGGGCTTGTCAACTCGCTTGAAAACCTTGAACCTATTTTCCGGCTGATGAAAGCCCTGAACGAGAAAGCAAACTTCCACCTGATGCCAATGGTAGGAAGCTGTAATACAATGGGTTTTAATGAAAACCTCTTTGCAGAAACGGGATACGTAAACAGTGTAAAGTTCGAAAACGGGACTGTACTGCACGGGCCCGAGTATTCGATAGTTGAATCTCTTAAAGCAAAAACCGTGGACGCGGCCCTTATTATAGGTTCGGACCCATTTTCGATCCTTCCCGGATCTATTGTAAAAAACCTGCTGGAAATTCCTGTCGTCTCAATTGACTCTTATGAAACCCTGACCTCCAGAAACTCAAAAGTTTACATCAATACCGCGGTCAGCGGGGTAGAAGCAGGAGGAACTGCAACACGCATGGACAGGAAAAAAGTTAGCTTTGAACCTTTCATAGAGACAAATCATCCTTCGGAAGAAACAATTCTCAAGAAAATAATGGAGGCTCTCTAATGGATTTCGGATCTTTTCTTACAAATCCTGAGATAAAGGTCAAAATTGTAACCTACAGAGATATCTTTCAGGATAAAGCTATGCTCGAAAACCGCTTTGGAGAGGAGTACAGGAACCGTTCTGCCATAATAAAGCTCGATCCTGCCGATCTGAAGCAATTGAACTTGAAAATTGGCGACACTGTAACAATAAAAAATTCATTTGGAAGTGTTGTAGTCAAGGCTGAGGAATCAGGCTACGAAACTCCTCACAGGGGAATTGCTTATATGCCTAAAGGCCCCTGGTCAATTACGCTGATCTCGGATGAAACCGGCGGGACGGGAGTCCCTAAGTTTAAGGATATATCCGTAACTATTACCAGTGCAAAAGGGGAAAAAGTTACCGAAATAGAATCTTTATTCTAACCCCCGAATTGCGATTCGGGAGCCCGCGGTCCTTTTCGCTCGCTACGCTTCGCTCAAGAGGACTAATTTGATATATGTGAGTTCGCTCACTCAAGCGGACTAACTTACAAAATTACATTTTATTCCTTTTTTTCGAGTTTTCCATGGTTATATAAAGTCTCGAATGAGCTATCCGCGTCCGCCCGTGCTTTCAGTGGCTGTAGAACTTCGAGTGACTTATTAATAAATATTCATGTTATAACTCTAACTTAATTTTAACAATTCAATTACTTATGATTTTCTGAGGATGAGAGTCTGGCTGACGTATTCCTGAAATTTACAAGGATCTTGAAAAACGAAGCAATTCTCTACCTTTTTGAAGGTTTTGAGAATGTGAAATCCAGATGTGAGCTGCCCTGCGAGTACCTCTCAGGCCCTCACTTTGCAGCCTGGGATGGAGTTCTTCTATATTCGGACGGAATAAATTTATTTTCACTTGCTCCGGGAAGTGAGGTCTCAGAAAAAGGTTACCGAAAACTTATGCACCTTGTTGAAAGAGGTAAAGAGCGGCTTAAAGAGATCAAATTGCGGGCGGCCACCCCAACCTAAACAGGCTGTCCGACAATTACTATCAGTAATATTTGAATTCCTTCTTTTTCGATTTAAAGGCTCCAGACA